>WQYY01000020.1 GCA_009780995.1 Desulfuromonadales bacterium | reverse complement strand
TCCATACCACTATTTCAATCAACAGCCGTAATACCTGAGCTAATAGATGCTAGAAACTATATATATTAGAAATTTACACATAGCACAATCACACTGTGGTTAATAGAATTAGGCAATAATTGGCATGCCATCATGACCAAACGCAAAACAATTAATGACACAACAGGATTTTCGACTTAATTCCAGTGTAGAGTGTGGGATTAACTTCACTCTCCACACTAGACGCACATATGACCAAAAACCGAGGTTATTTACTCAACAAAACTCTTCAATTTCTTCGCCCTACTTGGATGCCTCAGCTTTCTTAACGCTTTTGCCTCTATCTGCCTTATCCGCTCTCTGGTTACTTCGAAATCCTGCCCAACTTCTTCCAGAGTATGATCGCTCTTCTCTCCTATACCAAACCTCATACGTAAGACTTTCTCTTCCCTGGAAGTCAGTGTGGAAAGAACTCTTGATGTCTGTTCGGAAAGATTCCCCTTTATAACAGCTTCAAGAGGAGAAACAACTCCTTTATCCTCTATAAAATCTCCAAGATGGGAATCTTCTTCTTCTCCTATAGGAGTTTCGAGAGAAATCGGTTCTTTCGCAATTTTAAGCACCTTACGTACTTTATCAAGAGGAAGTTGCATCCGCTCGGCAATCTCTTCAGGCGACGGCTCTCGGCCTATCTCCTGAACAAGCTGTCGGCTTGTACGTATAAGCTTGTTTATCGTTTCAATCATATGAACTGGAATACGTATAGTTCTTGCCTGATCTGCAATAGCCCTTGTAATTGCCTGACGGATCCACCACGTTGCATATGTTGAAAATTTATATCCACGTTGATACTCAAATTTATCAACAGCCTTCATAAGGCCTATATTCCCCTCTTGGATCAGATCAAGAAACTGAAGGCCACGGTTTGTGTATTTTTTAGCAATAGAAACTACAAGTCTTAAGTTTGCTTCAATAAGCTCTGACTTTGCCAGCTTTGCCTTTTTCTCACCTAGTCTTACCGCGCGAAGCGCCTGTGAAAGCTCTTTTGCATGAAAACCTGATTCATTTTCAACTTTCTTAAGCTTTCTTTCAAAAGAGATAAGCTTTTTCTCAATCTGCCCTTTCTCTTCTTCTGAAATTTTCAGGGCGCTGATTGTTTTAACTGCTCCGCCTTTCTTGATTTTCTGCTCAATCACAGCTGTAACAAAACTCTTTGCTTTTGCCCCCACTTCTTTTTCAAGCTCTGCTATCTCTTTAAGCAGTTTATCAACCTTGCTCGAAAGTTCTTTCAATCGCAGCACTACCCGCTCTATGTGGCAATCTTTCAACTGGAGGGATTTAACAATCTCCGAAAGTCTGGATTTAAGCTCTTCCTGCTCTGCTTGTAACTTGTTACGGCCCTTTGTTTTCAGGCTATCGCTATCCAACTCATGGATAATAGCTTCCCTACGGGCATCTATCATCTGTATTTCGTCCATTATCTCTAAAATACGGATACGTTGTGTATCTTCTTCACCCTCTTCCAACTCCTCTTCTTCAACTTCCTTGCAGATTTCCGAAGCGCCTATCTGGAATTTTCTGAAACGTTCCCCCAAAGCTATCATCTCTTTAAGAGTAATAGGGGTATTAAGGATAACGTTTGCAACTTCGCGCTCCCCATCCTCAATTCTTTTCGCGATTTCAACTTCCCCTTCTCTTGTAAGCAGAGAGACAGAGCCCATCTCTCTCAGATACATCCTTACAGGATCACTTGTCCGCCCAAGAGTACCAGGTTCATACTCCTGCTCTTCCTGCTCACCTTCCGCTTCCTCTTCTTCACCAATCTCAAGCTTTGCTTTGGGGATTTTTACTTTTTGGACAGAAGCGACTACTTCTATATCCATCTCACCAAACATCCCCATTACATCGTCAATCTGTTCAGCGGAAAGTACATCAGGAGGAAGGATATCATTAACCTCTTCGTAGGTTACAAAACCCCTCTCTTTCCCTTCATCAATAAGCTCTTTCATCTCTTCAACATTTTTCTTTGCCATTAACGTCCCCTTTTCGCAGACGGTCATTTATTTTACATGTTTAGTTTAATGTAATAATGATTTCCGATTTCGCAAGGTATTGAGAATTTCCATTATTTCCCAGTACCTTGAAGAGTCAGAATCAAGAGTTGCCAGCTCCTGGCGTAGCTCTTTTGCATCCCTGTTTTTAACTGCTTTCCGTTCAAGAGCCCTGTAGTAATCATTAAGCGCTTTTTCCGGATCAACATCCTTGAATTTCTTATCATCCAGCAACAAAGATGCCAATGTCTCTTTCAAAGGAGAATCTACTATTTTCTCCATTACAGAACCCCAATCAATTTCCTTCTTACCTGATTCAATCATAGAGACAAGATCAATCAAAGCTGGAACAAGCTCAGAAGGGAGCAATAACTCTATATTTAAATCTTTTGCATTTTTAAGCAGTTCAGGGTATTCCCCTAAAAGCACTAACAAAGACTCCCCTGCACCTGCTCCTTTAATTTTAGCCGATCCTTCAATGCTGCGACCTTCTCTGCTATTCCCACCCATTCTTGATAATAACGTCCGTAAATCAACTGAAAAAAGCCTGGAAAGCTCCTTAAGATAAAGATCCCGTTCTACAGGATCCGGAATTTTTTTAAGCATAAGGAGAAACTGATCAACAACAGACGTTTTGCCTGCAACTGTTCCTGTTTCGCCATTTGCTATCAGATCGTGAAGAAAATAATCAAGTACCGGTTTTGCTCTTTTAACAGCATCATTAAACTCTTCAATCGAATGATTGCTCATAAAACTGTCAGGATCTTCCCCTTCCGGAAGTTCAATAACAAAAGCAGGCAGATGTTCCGGCAATACAAGCTCCATTCCTCTGAATGTTGCTTTTTTACCTGCGCTGTCTCCGTCAAAGAGAAAATACAATTTATCGGCATACCGCTTTAAAAGCTGCAAATGCCCATTTGTAAGCGCTGTTCCGCAGGTTGCAACAACATTCTTAACTCCTGCCTGGTATAGAGCAAGATGGTCAAAATAGCCTTCAACAACAATTGCATAACCTTTTTCGCGCATAGCCTGTTTTGCCAGGTCAATACCGAATAGAACATCGCTTTTTGAATACACAGGCGATTCAGGAGAGTTAATATACTTTGGTAAACTGTCATCAAGGGCTCTCCCTCCGAATCCAATCGGTTTCCCATGCACATTCGCAATAGTGAAAATCAATCTGTTACGAAAAAGATCATAATACCCACTGCCGTTACTTCTACGCCTTACAATTCCCAGCTTTTCAGCCTGTTCAATTGATACGGAATTTTTAACCAGAAAAGATACCAACCCGTCCCAACTATCCGTTGCAAAGCCTAATCTGTACGGCAGAACCAGTTCGTTTTTTACCCCCCGTTTTAAAATATAGCTACGCCCGGCTTCTCCGGCTTTGTCCTCTATAAGAATATGGGAATAATACTTAGCAGCAAGCTCTACAATTTTTAGCTGCTGCTCTTTCTCGTCAATACGCTTTTTATCACGAAGTGTAAGTGGGCGATCCTCAATAATTACGCCAACACGTTTGGCAAGAAGCTTCACTGCTTCAGGAAAAGATACTCCTTCAATCTTCATAATAAAAGTAATTACGTTCCCGCCACTGCTGCAACCAAAACAGTGAAAAATCCCCTTTGCAGGATTTACTGTAAAAGACGGAGTTTTTTCACCATGAAAAGGGCAAAGTCCAAGAAAATTAACCCCTGATTTTTTAAGAGCCACATAATCCGAGATTACTTCAACTATCCCTGCCCGTTCTTTAACTTCAGCAACTTTATCTTCCGGGATCATCATCTGAAATCCCCTTTAAACTACTTGGAAACCTTTTTATCAGAGCTTTTATCCGCCGCCTGTATAGCACTATCCCATCCTGTTACAATATCTTCACCGCAAACTATAAACGGGTGTGCAGATTTGGATCTTGAAAGATACCCTCTGAACTTTTCCGGCATTGGCTTTGTTGTTCCAAGATACAAAGCCAGGCAGATTATAAGCGCCCCTTCCAGGAATCCGAATACAACGCCGCCCCCCCTATTTAAAGGCCCCATAAGCAGTATCTTTAAAATTGCAGTTAATAAGTATCCTAAAACATATAAAAGAACTGCAACAATCAGAAATATAAAAATGAAAGAGAGAAATGATGCAACGGCTAAAGGGAGATTTATCAGGGAACGGCTGGCTTTGGCTAAATAAACATAGTAATGCAGAGCAGCCCAGCCTCCAAGAAGAATTCCTAAGAGGGCACAGAGCTCACGCAATAATCCTTTTTGAAAACCTTTGACAATAAATCCGAGAAGTACGAGCCAGATAAGGATGTCTACAAGGTTTATCTCCATCCCTGTCTACCTCCAAAAACTGAAGTAGGGACAATCAAATCATTAAAATTGTCCCCACCTCTTTATGAAACCTTTATTGAAAAATATTGAATATCAAAGCAACTCTTTTACTATTTCATTAACAACTTTACCATCAGCCCTGCCAGCAACTGAAGGCATAAGGATTTTCATCACTTTTCCCATATCCTTTACCGATGTTGCGCCACTTTCTGAAATAGCTTTTTTTACAAGCTCCGCAATCTCTTCCCTTGTAAGCTGTTCCGGCATAAACTCCATTAAAACTGCCAGCTCTTGCTCTTCCTTTGCTACAAGATCGTCCCTGCCGGCTTCCTTAAACATACTTATAGATTCGCGCCTTTGTTTGCACAGGGTAGAAATAACCTCCATAATCCCCTGGTCATCAAACTCACGTTTTGCATCTATTTCTCTATTTTTAAGAACAGCTTTAATCTGGCGTATAGTAGCAAGACGAACTTCATCTTTTGCTCTCATCGCCTTCTTCAACTCTTCCGATAGTCTTTCTCTCAGAAGCATACTAATCCACCATCTTACGCTGTTTTTTCAGTGCACGTTTACGAGCAGCAATAGCTTTTTTCTTACGCTTAATACTGGGCTTCTCAAAATGCTCACGCTTACGAACATCAGACATGATGCCTGCTTTCTCGCATTGCTTTTTGAACTTCTTAAGAGTGACCTCAAATGGTTCTGATTCTTTTACCCTGATTCCCGGCATCCATATTCACCCCCTTTTCATGAGTAATTAGTACAACTTAGGGTACGCCGGACTACTTAAACAAAGATTAAAAATATTAACAATTTAATGACAATTGTCAAGAAATTTTACAACGTTTCCTTTAGATCAGGCTTTTCTGGAAGCTTTTTCTTCTATGCCGGAAACACCAGACCGTCTTTCTAACTCAATTTTTACATCATCAAGAGAGATATTATGTTGCGCCAGTAAAACGAAAAGATGATACAGCAGATCTGCCGACTCATAGATTATCTCTTCTCTTACTCCACCCTTACCGGCAATCACAACCTCTACAGCTTCCTCACCAAACTTTTTCAGAATCTTATCAATCCCTTTACTGAAAAGGGAAGCTGTATATGAATTTTCAGAAGGGTTACTCTTTCTCTCCAGAATCACCTGAAAAAGCTTCTGTAAACTGTCTTCACTCATAATCTTACAGACACCTCCCTCTCTTTGAGGTACTCTTTAGTCTCTCCAATAGTATACTCTTTATAGTGAAAAATTGACGCAGCCAGGCAGGCACTAGCTCCACCTTTTGTAAACCCGTCATAAATATGCTCAAGATTCCCTACGCCACCTGAAGCAATAACAGGAACAGACAAGGCATCAACAATAATTCGTGTCAGAGGAATATCATAGCCATCCTTTGTCCCGTCTTTATCCATGCTGGTGAGGAGTATCTCTCCTGCACCATATTCCTCCATCTTCATTCCCCACTCAACAGCATCCAACCCTGTAGGAACTCTTCCACCGTGGGTATAGACCTCCCATCGCTCTTCTCCCGGAACTTTCCTAGCATCAATGGCGACAACAGTGCATTGCGAACCGAATCGTTCAGCAGCTTCATTAACAAACTCAGGCCTCTGTACAGCAGCGGTATTTATTGAAACCTTATCAGCGCCGGCGTTAAGAAGGTTCCTTATATCATCCACATTTCTTACACCGCCGCCAACCGTCAGAGGCATAAATACTCGCTCTGCAGTGCGTCGAACAACGTCAATAATCGTTCCGCGCTCTTCACTGGAAGCTGTAATATCAAGAAAGGTAAGCTCATCAGCACCCTGATCGTTATATATCTCCGCAACCTCCACAGGGTCTCCGGCATCACGAAGCCCAACAAACTGGACACCTTTCACGACCCTGCCACCCTTTACATCAAGGCATGGAATAATCCGCTTTGTCAGCATCTGTAATTCCTTATTGATTACTTTTTGTTATCTTAATAGCTTCAGCCAGATTGATCGCGCCGGTATAGATAGCTTTACCTGTAATAACTCCGGTTACACCGCTGGATTCAATGACAAGAAGTTTTTCTATATCTTTGATACTTGAAAGCCCGCCGGAAGCTATAACAGGTATTGAAATAGCTTCAGCCAGAGCTTTTGTTGCCTCAATATTAGGCCCCTGCAACATACCGTCCCTGCTTATATCAGTATAAACAATAGCAGAAACCCCAAACCCCTCAAATTTTTCGGCAAGTTCAACAGCCGTAACATCCGTAACTTCGCCCCACCCCTGCACAGCAACCATACCATTTTTTGCATCAATACCAACAACAACACGATCAGGAAATAGCTTACAGGCCTCTTTCACAAACTCAGGATTACGCTGGGCAGCAGTACCAATTATAACCCGTCCTATTCCAAGCTCAAGATAGGCCTCAATTGTTCCTATATCACGAATCCCTCCCCCAAGCTGAGTAGGAATCTCAATAGATTTTAAAATCGCTTCAATAGCTCCTCTATTTTTAGGCTCTCCCGCAAAAGCGCCATCTAAATCTACAATATGAAGCAGTTCAGCCCCTTGAGCCTCCCATTTTCTCGCCTGCTCCCCGGGATTATCGCTAAATACAGTATCACGATCCATGAGCCCCTGCTCAAGTCGGACACATTTACCATCTTTCAGATCAATAGCAGGAATAATCAGCACAACATCTCTCCAAAATTCTTAATTATACGGAGCCCTGTATCCTGAGACTTTTCAGGATGAAATTGGGTCGCAACAACGTTGCCTTTCCAAATTGCCGAACAAAAATCTAACCCGTAACTGGTCAGAGAAGCTATAACTGAGGGATCATCCGGCTTAGCATAGTAAGAATGGTCAAAATAAACATTTGGCTCCTGGCCAATGCCTTTAAACAGAGGAGAATCATTACAAAAGCTCAACTGGTTCCAGCCCATATGAGGTACAGCCAGTTTTTCACCATTTTCAACCATATTTTCAGGGAAGCGGAGAACTGTCCCAGGAATAACATCAAGTCCTTTATAAAGGCCAAACTCATGGCTTTCACTGAAAAGAAGCTGCATTCCCAAGCATATCCCCAAAAATGGACGACCATCCTGAATAACTTTTAAAACCGGCTCAATAAAACCACCGGCTTCCAGGTTATGGATACAATCCCTGAAAGCCCCAACTCCGGGGAGAACGACACGTTCCGCTTCCAGCACTTTTTTAGGATCTGCTGTAACTACGGCATCGAAACCTACTTGCTCAAAAGCTTTTTGGACGGAACGGAGGTTACCCATCCCGTAATCTATAATTGCTATCATTTAGCATCTACCTTTGGAGTTATATTACTTCGGCTTTTTTGCAGTCAAAAACCTGTAAGCTCAGAATACAACCGACTTCATGTGTTTTATACACGTTTAATGGCACAGGATTTTGAGCCGGATTCAAGGCGTCTTGATGAGGAGCTTGTGAGGCAACCGTAGGGGCAGCAATCTGCCGCCCGTGTTGTCGGGCGAACACAGTTCGCCCCTACGAACCACCCCGCCGCGTTCCGCGGCACCCCTCCACAGAGGGGAATTTAACTCCACACTCCACTCTTCACACTTCACACTACTTCAGATACGGCCAAAAGTTTGCGCTATATTATATGAGCCCTTTAGTCGACATAACTCCCGTAATTCTTTGATCCAGCTGAGTTGCCATATCCAGCGCCCTGGCCGTAGCTTTGAAACAGGCTTCAAGTATATGATGAACATTATCCCCATACATGACATTTATATGAAGATTTGCGCCGAGATTATTTGAAAAAGCCTGGAAAAACTCCTTTGCGAGCTCCACATCAAACTCACCTACCTTAACTTTCGGAAGGTTTACGTTATAGACAAGATATGGCCGCCCGGAAAGGTCAAGGGCGACATTTGCCAAAGCTTCATCCATAGGAACGGTAGCTTTACCATAACGCTTTATTCCCTCTTTATTCCCAAGAGCCTCTTTGACGGCATTTCCAAGAACTATCCCTATATCTTCCACTGTATGATGAAAATCTATATCAATATCTCCTTTTGCCTGAAGGGTGAGATCAAAAAGACCATGCCTGGCAAAGAGATCCAGCATATGGTTCAGAAACGGTACAGGAGTTGATATATCTCCTTTACCTGTTCCATCAAGGTTTATACTGAGCTTAATACTCGTCTCTTTTGTTACACGCTCTATACTTGCAGTTCTTGACATAAGTTTTCTCCTTGTGACCTGAAAGTCGCTACTAACCAAGCTCTTTCATAGCCTCCAACGTCACTTCCATCTCTCCCCTAGTCCCTATGGATATACGAAGCCCATGTGAAAGCAGAGGATCCGAAAAGTAACGGACCAGTATTTTTCTATCATAAAGCCAGTCATAGACCCGCTTCCCGTTCCTGTCGGGTGTAGAAGCAAAAACAAAATTGCTGCATGACGGTATTACATTATAACCGATATTTCTGAGTTCAGCAGAGAACCACTCTCTGGTTTCAATAATCTTATTGCAACAAGTTTTGAAATATTCTCTGTCTTTTAAAGCAGCGCCGCACGCGGCCTGGGCAAGACGGTCAAGATTATAATGATCTCTTATTTTATCCAACGCTGCAATTACTTCCGGTCTTGCAACAGCAAAACCGAGCCGCATACCTGCCAAAGAATAGCTTTTAGATAAAGTCCGTGTAATCACCACATTGTCATATTTTTTAATCAACTCAAGAGCATTGTAGCCGGCAAAATCAACATAAGCCTCGTCAATCACCAGCATACCATCACATTTTTGGGCAAGCTCCTCTATATATTGCAGCGGAAACGCAAACCCAAGGGGAGAGTTGGGGGTTGTAAGAAAGAAGATCTTACCGGAATAACGGTCAGGGAAATCAGCAATCCTAAAATCATCTGTAAGGCCGAATTTCCTGACTTTGGCTCCCTGTATCTCAGCTAAAGTCGCATAGTAAGAGTAGGAAGGGTGGATATAGCCTATCTCTTCCCCTTCCGATGCGAAAGCCCTTATAAGGTTATTTAATACCTCATCAGAACCATTTGCCATGATGATCCAGGAAGGGTCAAAACCGTAGACTTCTCCCGCAATCTCTCTGAGTTTCTGACTGGAAGCGCTGGGATAGGTACGAAGAGATGCCCCGTCACTGTTTAACTCTGCCAGTATAGCGTCCACAACCTTTGGCGAAGGTGGAAAGCTGTTTTCATTGGTATTCAGCTTTATCCAGGTCGATATATCAGGCGGCTGATACCCTGGGACATACCCGGCCATCGATGCAATATTTTCACGAAGTTTTATCATAATCTGTTTTTAATATCATGCTTACAGCTTTATATTCAAGCAATAATACAATCAGTGTGGAGTGTGAAGAGTGGAGTGTGGAGTTAAGTCCAGTTCCCCACACTACAAACTATTTTATGCCGCAGATGACCATGTAGGAGGTGCACACTGGGCGCCCAGAAATAAACCGCATGTACACCATAGGCGTTGCATATCAATAGAAAAAGAAATATATGGAGCTGTAAGGGTGCGATAAATCGCGCCCCTACGTCGGTTATATACGATATTTCTATTGATATGAATGCCCTACGGACAAAGTAGGGGCGCACAGTGTGCGCCTGTGCCATCAGACGACTGGAGCGGTCGCTCCTGCAGGCGTTGAGCAATCTGCGACGACGGCAACGACACAGATGGCCAAAAGCTAAAGCCACATTTTTCTCTTTAGCTAACCGACTGATTGATTTTTTTATATCTTAGCTCAGGTTATACCTGAGTTTATCTGATTCCGACTGATTTATATTTCAGTCCGACAGGGCTTAATTTCTATAACTCCACTCTTCACACTCCAAACTCCACACTAAATTAAGCAAAAGCCTGCGTCACATAAAAAAGCAGATTCACTAATTACTATATCTCTGCTACTATCTATCCCCAAAAAACAGATACCGAACTTCATACACAGGAGTTTGATATGTCTTTCAAAACGATCGAATGGCGCGATGACAAAGTAATAATGCTGGATCAGACAAAACTTCCCCATGAAGAAAAATACAACGAATACTCTGATTTCCAGGGTGTTGCTGAAGCCATCAAAACTATGGTTATCCGGGGAGCGCCTGCTATAGGAGTCGCTGCAGCAATGGGAATTGCTCTTGGCGCAAAAGACATTATAGCGGACAGATATGAAACTTTTTATGCTCAACTAAATAATATATGCAACGCATTAGGACGAACAAGACCCACAGCAATAAACCTATTCTGGGGAATTGAGCGTATGAAAAAGGTGGCAGAGGCCAACAAGGAAAAAGACCTCAATTCGATCCGGGCTCTGCTTAAAGCTGAAGCAATAAGCATTGAAAATGAAGACCTTCAGATATGCAAGGCGTTAGGCAGGCACGGAGCTTCCCTTATAAAAGAGGGCTCCACAATACTGACTCACTGCAATGCAGGCGCTCTTGCTACAGCCGGATACGGTACTGCTCTGGGAGTTATACGAGCAGCTCATGAGGCCGGTAAAAAAATAAAGGTCTTTGCCGATGAAACAAGGCCGTGGCTTCAGGGGGCAAGGCTCACTGCCTGGGAACTTATGAAAGATAAAATCCCTGTAACCCTCATTACCGACAGTATGGCAGGGTGGTTCATGAAACAGGGAGAGATAAACTGTGTAATAGTCGGTGCGGACAGAATTGCGGCAAACGGAGACAGCGCCAATAAAATAGGGACATACTCCGTTGCAGTCCTGGCAAAGGAAAACAGAATACCATTCTACGTTGCTGCCCCTATATCCACACTGGATTTCTCTCTTAAAAACGGAGATAAAATACCTATAGAAGAGCGCCCTATTCAAGAAGTCACCACAATCCAAGGGAAAGCCATAGCTCCCGAAGGCGTAAAGGTGAGAAATCCTGCCTTTGATGTGACCCCCTCTAAATATATAACCGGAATAATTACAGAAAGAGGGATTGTAAGGGGAGATTATGAAGAAGGGTTGAAAAAGCTGGTCGGCAAATGAGTAGATATGAAGATTTTATAAACTCTCTTGACTCCGGCCTTTCCGAAAACCAAGGAACCTATCAAAAGTTTTTTTCGGAATTCCTTGAAAAGATGGGATTCTCTTACCCCGCACGTTCAGCGGTAAATTTAGAGCTTTTATCAAAATATTTCTCCACTAAAGAGCTTTCGCTAATAATAGAAGCTGCACTTGGTTCTTCAATGCCGGATATGGCAATAAATAACCTGGAGAGGATCTCATCTGTAATCCCTTTAGAGCAGTTTACAACAACATGTAATAATCAATCATTCAGGCCAATATTACTAAATATACTAGGGGCGTCCCCCTTTCTGACAAATAATATCCGTCGGGATCCTGAAGCATTTTCAGAACTCTTTATTGAAGAGACTATACATGAAAGCCGTTCTGAAGCGGAGATGTTTGACCGGCTTAACAGCAAAATTCCTGCTCATATTGAATATAACCAGCTCTTTCCAATCCTGCGTAAATTCAAGTACCACGAAATCCTCAGGATTGCCGCACGTGATTTAAACGGCTTGGCATCCCTGGAAGAAGTTACCCTCGAACTTTCATCTCTTGCATCAGCCTCCTTAAAAGCCGCTTACCGGGTTACCAGAAATCTGCTTATACAGGAACATGGAAAACCCTTGAAAGAAAATGGAGAAGAGGCTGAACTCACTATTATAGGAATGGGAAAATTCGGGGGGAGAGAGCTGAACTTCTCTTCAGATATTGACCTGATCTATTTCTACAGCAGTGATGAAGGAGAAACTGACGGTATAAAAGATGGAAAGTGTAACATCATCGGAAAAATCTCCTTGCATACCTTTTTTGTAAAACAGGCGGAAATGATTACAAAAGCAATCTCTCAGGTAACTGAAGATGGTTTTGTATTCAGGGTTGATCTTGGACTGCGGCCTGATGGTAATAGCGGAGATATGGCATCGTCCTTAAGATCAGCCGAAGTCTATTACGAGCTATGGGGGCAATCATGGGAGCGGGCGGCCATGTTAAAAGGGAGGCCCGTCGGCGGCAGTATTGAGCTTGGAGAGAAACTGCTGAAAGCTTTGGAACCATTTATCCATAGAAAATATCTGGATTACAACCTTATCGAAGATATGATGGCTATGAAGAAAAAGATAGATGCTTCATTAGTCAGAGAGCTTGAAGGTGAGTACAATATAAAGCTGGGACATGGCGGAATAAGGGAAATAGAGTTTTTTATACAGGCGCTTCAGCTTGTATATGCAGGCAAGGACGAACGCCTCCGCGAACGGAATTCAATAAAGGCTCTTTATTTGCTATGGCAAACAGGGATCATAAAAGAGTGCGACTACAATGCCCTGGTTAATGCTTACCGTTTCTTAAGAACAGTTGAACACCGTATTCAGATCGTACAGGAGAGGCAAACTCATAACCTTCCGAGAAAGGAAGAGGAATTCAAAGCCCTTGCCCGGCGATGCGGATTCAACTCTCCTGATGCCGGCAATGAGTTCAGACAGACTCTTGAAAAACAGAGAGATAACGTATCGACAATATACGGAGACCTATTCCTCTCAAGAGATGAAAAACTTCAGGAGGAAGTTGAACCAGCTATCTATCACTTTTTTGATCAAAGCGCAGACCCTGACCTTATAATGGATATGCTAGCTGAGCGGCGTTTTAAAAATGTTGAAACAGCATACAATAACTTGTTGCTACTACGAGACGGTCCTACAAATATAAAATTTACCGAACGGGCAAGACGTACCCTGGAAAAGATAGGACCAACCCTTTTGCAGGAGATATTCAAAACATCCGATCCTGATCTTGCCATGCTCAATCTGGAACATTTCATCACCTCAGTAGGCTCACGTTCCATCTTTTATGCCCTTCTTGCGGAAAACCGCGAAGTAATGGAGATAATCGCCTCTTTATTTGGCATGTCTGAATTCCTGGCAAAGATACTTATAGGTCATCCGGAATTGCTGGATACCCTTGTAGCAAGGACATTTGCCACAGCCATAAAAAAACGGGAAATTATGGAGCATGAGCTTAGTGGCATGATGAAAATGGCTAAGGACTTTGAAGCCAAGCTAGACATACTCCGCCGTTACAGACATGAAGAGTTCCTTCGAATAGGAATTAATGACACATACGGGAAAATGGGGCAGACAGAAATCGCCACACAACTTACAAATCTCGCTGAAACCTGCCTCTCTGCTGCCGTCAATATCGCTAAAGCAGAACTCACACGCTTTGGGGAACCAACGTATACTTCAGAAAAAGGCGAAAAGCATAAAGCGGATTTCGCAGTAATCGCCATGGGAAAGATGGGTGGCAGAGAGCTCAACTACCACTCTGACCTGGATATTATCTATATTTTTGATAATCAGGGTTATACTGACGGCGAAAAAGAGATCAGCAACCATGAATACTTCGCAAAACTGGGGCAGAAGATAATCGCTGTTCTTACAACACTTACAAGAGAAGGGTATGTATATAAACTTGATACGCGCCTCCGGCCTTCAGGTAACGCAGGCCCTCTTGTCACATCTCTGGAGACTTTTAAAGAGTATCACAAAAATGAGGCGGCCATATGGGAGCGGCAGGCTCTTACAAAAGCAAGAGTGGTTTTTGGAAATAATAATCTGAAAAATGAAATAGAAAAGGTCATAGAACAGACCGTTTATGGCTGTTCAATAGATAAATCGGGAGCAGAAGAAATTTACCGTTTAAGAATGCGTATTGAAAATGAAATAGCCAGAGAAAGCGATAAAAACTACAACATTAAAACAGGCCGGGGAGGAATGGTTGACGTAGAATTTATTGTTCAGTATCTTCAGCTTAAATGCGGCCATGAACAACATTCCATAAGAAGTACAAACACGCTGATTGCTCTGAAAAATATCTCTGAATCCGGAATAATAAATAACGAAGATGCAGAAACACTTATAAGCGGATATAAATTTCTGCGCAAACTGGAAAACCGTTTAAGAATCATCCATGATTACTCAATTAATGACCTCGGCGGAACCAGAGAATACCTTGACAAACTTGCCCTTAAATTAGGATATAACCCCAAACTCAGGCATCCGGGCGAAGCTCTTATAAAAGAATATGAAGAAACAAGGGAAACAATAAGAGATATATTTGAAAAACAGTTTCCGGAAGCGATGTGACTTTGACTTTTAGCCATATGCTGCGTTGTCTTCGTTGCGTATGGTTTGACCGTAGGGGCGCGATTTATCGTGCCCAATGGTGGTATGATAAACAGGGCGCGATAAATCGCGCCCCTACAGGCCGCCTTGCCTATGACTCAAAATCCTTTGTCACAAATTGTTTTGCGTTTGCAATGACATATTAATTATTGCCTAATCTTATTAGTATTTGGAGTATTAGGCAATTTTGATATTATTGTAATATATGACTCTGATTATTTATAAGCTCAGGTATAACCTCAGTTCACAGGAATTATACCACGTATAAAATGGTTAAGATGTGATTGCCTAATTGTATAAGTAAGAAGAGAATTAGGCAATTTTCTACTGCGCAGATTAGGGTGGATTTCGCTTGTGCTCTACCCACCCTACGCTGGTCTGTAAGGTGTGGAATGTTGGAGTTTAACTCCACACTCCACACTCCACTCTTCACACTCCACACTATTGCTTACCAAACAACTCTGTACCCTGCATTAACCTTCCAAGGTACTTCCATCCTCGGTCCTTTTATGTAGTCATATTCTGCGTAGAATTGTTTGTCTCCTGTTACCTGCCAGGTTATCCCTCCGCCAAGCTCGTATCTGTTGCCGGCTGAGTTTCCATTGATGTTTGATCCACCTATGTTTACATCTCCCCCGTCTGTCCAGGTTTGTCCGTACATCCCTTTTATGTAGGGTTGAAGTATACCTGCTGTTTCTGTTGTTATTCTTTTTCCTGCGACTACGCCTGCTCTTATATCATAGCTATCACTTGCCCTTTGGTTTATTTCTGTTTGTCCGCCTATATTGTCGGTTGCTGTGTAGTTGGCGCTGGTGAAGTGTACATAGGTCCCTTGGATTTGGGGCTCTATGTACCAACCTTTTTCGCTTTTTATCTGCCTTCCAAGTTCTATGCTTCCCAGTATTCCCAAGATGTTGTATGTTGCTTTGCTATAGTAGGTGTCATTTGAGTTTATTTCCGTGTTTAAGTTGCCCAGTTTACCTACTACGTCTATGTAGTATCCTTTTTGGTTTTCCCATGTTCCGTATATTCCTCCAGATATGGTATCTATGTTGTCATGCCCTGCATTGTTCCCTACTTGTCTTTTGTCCATGCTCATTCCGGCAAATACTCCCGTTGAGAGTTGACTGTTTTCAAATTGCCAGGTTCTGTCTGTTCCTGCGTCAAATCCATAGACTGTGCTTTTGTAGTTTACCTGGCTGTTGTTGGTATTCACGTTTGCCTGCCAGCCATATCCTCTTACCCAACTTTGCAGCCCGTGTTTTGCCTGGTCATAATCAGTTGTTCTTAGTTCTCCCATTCTTTGTAGTAGGGTGTCGTTTATTATCCATGAGCTTGCCATGTCGCTTCCTGCTATTACGGATTTAGCTAGGTTGGTTAGACCACTGTTACGCAGATACCAGCTTTCGGGGTCACTTCCGGATATTCCGCCTTGATATAGGTTGTAGTTATATGCTCCTGCTGTTACGGGGCTGGAGAGTGCAAACGCGTCTGAGTCAGTTGTTGCTCCGTTTAGCGCTTGTACGACTTGTATGCCGTTTCCTGTGGTCTGTGCCCCAACTCCACCGGTGTTGTTGATCTGCAATAACGTCTTGCCGGTAGCTGTTCCACCATTAATGATAAGTTCATCAGAAGGCGATCCAGCCGCACCAAGGTAGGTGTTTAAGACAATAGTACCACCTTGTCCGACGTAATTCTGAGTGGTGAGGGTTTTGTAGTTGGCAAGCATGGTCGGATCTCCGACAGGAAGTGTGAATTGGGCTCTGCCGGCTATGGCAAGCGAATGGATGTCGGAGTTACCGTTCATGATCCAGGCACTGCTAGAATCTACGGTGGTGTTAGTGTTTTGTTCGATTCCGGTAATGATAGTTCCGTTGGTCAGGTTGATATTGGCCGTGCTGTCCGCGTCCGCAACGATGTTGCCTATAGCTGTGACTCCGCTTGTAGTGAGGTTTACAAGGCTGGCTACCGGATAACCACCGCCGGCGAGCGAGCTGTCGCTTGTGACGTTCAACAGATTGCCGGATGACGCACTGATGCTTATGGGCCCCGACAGAGTGATGTTAGCGACGGTGTTTGCAGCGTTAATGGCGTCGCCACCGTGCGCAGTGATCGTACCTCCGGTGATGTTCACCGTGTTGCCGGGCGTGCCGTTGGCCGGATCGCCACCTTGTACCTGAATGGCGTTAGTCGCGCCGGTGAACGTACTGCTGACTGCGTTCAGCGCGCCGCTGGTATCAACGTGGGCAGCTTCCCGAACATCGCTTATGACCGCCGTATTGTTGAGGTTCACTACCGTATTGTCGTCAGAAACATAAACACCGCCACTTCCTGTGGAGTGTATTGTACTGTCCTGAAGATCCAGAGTGGCTAACCCACCTTGCACAACAGCCCCCCAGTCGACGGTGTTGACTGTCACATTGGTGCCGTTGACGACAACAGGAGTCGGCGACACGCCCCAGTTTTCATAGCCCCAGAGGCGGATGCCGTAGTTGTAATTCGCACCGCCTGGAGCTGTGGTTGCGGTGATGTTGACGTTCGTAAGTGTTATCGTGCTGCCCGCATTGGCCCAAATAACAGGCCAGCTGCCGTTGTTCGTCAGCGTGGAATTGCTGACGGTCGCCGTCCCTCCATTGGGATCAGTTACGAGGGTATAGGCGCTCTGCCCGTTAACGGTAATGTCGGCCTGGTCGAGAGTGAGCGTGCCGCCGTTGGTGACCCAAGCTCCGTTGGCGTTCAGTCCAGTAGTCGTGACCGTCAGCGGGCCGGCGCTTGTGATGGAGCCGTCCCAGGCGACCAGACCATGGGAATTGACTCCGCTTGTGGTTATGTTGGAGGCACCGACCAGGGTAATCTGCCCGTCGAGGTAGGCAAAAGCGCCGTAGGCGGTGTCGCCGGTGGTAGTCACGTTCAGCGGGCTACTCGTGGTAATGTTACCGCCATTAGTCGCATATAGGGCAAATGTCCCTGTTGCGGTAACGGTGCCGCTTGCTGTCTGATTCACGCCTGCACCGTCAGCAACAACCTGGGCGTGTACTGGCAGGACTGTCATCGAAGTGCACACCAGACACGCCAGAATCGCTGCGACCACCAGTTTCCCTTTGCGACCTTTCCCGTGTACTTTTGTTATTTCTGATACAGGTATCCATGCACAGAGTGTTTCATTCCAAATCGTTTTAAATACCCTATTCATTGTTTTTTTCCTTCTTTCCTTTTAAAGTTTATGAACTTGACTGTTGTCAATAATTTGTCTAATTTTATTTCTTTTAGCAAATCAATTTTTTATCAATTTTATCTATATCCAAAATTCTTCTTTTCGAGCTTTCTTATAAATTTTCTTTAGAATAACCTCCCATCTTTGGCTAAAGCCAGCAAACTTAGGACTTATCTAATTTAATATAGCTTAACAACAGTTATTACAATCAACTGGACAGAGGGAAAGTATCTTGTTATAGACTGTAGATAAATGAGGCAAAACCGTAAAGGAGAGAAAATGAAATCTTACAACTTAAAATCCCTTAGCGAAAAAAACACAGTTTATATTTACAACAAACCTGCTCCTGAGCTTTTGGAAGCCTTTCCAAACCCCTTTACAATTCCTGAGCAAAACCCATGCAGCGCAACAGGTACAATACATATTGAATGCCCTGAGTTCACGTGTCTCTGTCCAATAACCGGCCAACCTGATTTCGGGAAAATAGTAATAGATTACCAACCTGATAAATTATGTATTGAAAGCAAAAGCCTTAAGCTTTACTTAGGCTCTTTCAGAATGCATGGCGAATTCCACGAAGCCGGAGTGAATCGTATATGCAATGATCTTGTCAAACTCCTTAACCCTGTTAAACTTAAAGTATGTGGAGAATTCACCCCACGAGGCGGGATACCTTTCTGGCCTACGGCGGAGTATGTACGTTGATGCTAATATATTAATCCGCTATCTAAGAAAATTTCAGGAGTATGAAAATGGGCTTACGGATTGTTGTTATAGGAGCCAACGCCGCAGGAGGAAAAGCCGCATCAAAGGCAAAACGGTATAATCCGGAAGCTGAAGTAATATTAATCGATAAAGGGAAATTCATATCTTACGCAGAGTGCGGTATCCCTTACTATGTCGCAGGCTACCCATCAGAATCAGAAAGGCTGATGAGTACCTCCAGCGGGGTTATAAGAGATGTAAATTACTTTAAAGCCAAAGGAATCCGAGCTAGAATAAATTCTGAAGCAGTAGAAATAGATAGAAACAGAAAATGTATTGATGTTATAGATACTGAAACCGCTGAAAAGAGTGTCATACCCTACGATAAACTAATAATTGCTACCGGAAGTTCCCCATCTATTCCCAAAGTAGAAAATATAAACCTGAAAAATATACTAACTGTAAAAACAATTGAAGATGCCATCTTGCTCAAGCAGAGAGCTTTAACTGGAAATCATGCCTGTATAGTCGGTGGCGGACTTATAGGCTTTGAAATGGCTGATGCCTTAAAAAGTAGAGGCATGTCTGTAACTGTTGTAGAGATGCGGGAACAACTCCTGTACGGCTTCTTGGATCCCGATATGGCTCTTCTTCTTAAAGAGCATCTTGAGCAACAGGGAGTAACTATAATGACCGGCTCCAAAATAACAGGCTTTAAGGGAGACAGCTCTGTAAAAGAAGTAGTTGTCAATGATAAAGAAATACCTGTAGATCTGGTCGTCCTGGGAGTAGGAATACGCCCAAATATAGAACTTGCCCGCAAAGCAGGCCTTGAAATCGGAGTAACAGGGGCAATTGCGGTTGATTCAGGGCAATGCACCAGTGATCCAGATATTTTTGCTTGCGGAGACTGCTGCGAAACGACAAACCTTGTAACAGGTAAAAAAACCTATATCCCTTTGGGAACTACAGCAAATAAACAAGGGCGGGTAACTGGGATAAATGCCGCCGGAGGGTATGCTACATTTCCCGGAATTGTTGGAACAGGAATAGTAAAAGTATTAGACTTTAACATTGGAAGAACAGGCCTGACAGAAACAGATGCCAAAGCCAACGGTTTTGATATTGAAACGATAATAAATAAAGCATATGACAAACCTTCTTATTTTCCAGGCGCAAAACAGATTACTCTTAAACTCATAGCGGAAAAAGGAACCGGAAGGATATTAGGTTTACAAGGATTGGGAGAAGGCGGAGTTGATAAAAGGATTGATATTGCAGCAACAGCTATCACATTTGGCGCGACAGCAGAAAATCTTTCTGAACTTGATCTGGCTTATGCTCCACCGTATTCAACAGTAATGGATAGCCTGATTGTTGCTGCTAATGCCATCAAAAATAGACTAATACAAACTTAGACCTTATTTGTTAGCGGCAAAGAAAATGGCATCTTCGCCCCACATCACTGAATTGCTTATGGCTGGAAGCACTTCTTCAGGAAAATTCACGAACTCCCACATTTTAAGATGTTTTTGATTCATAAAATTCTCTTCAACACACTTTTTCAGCATATCCCTTAGTGGAGCATAAAAATCATTTGTATTTAAAATTACAATCGGTTTTGTAAAGCAGCCAAGACGCTTAAGAGTTATGGCTTCTAACAGCTCTTCCAAAGTTCCGCTCCCACCAGGAAGGGCTACAAGAGCATCAACATCCTCAAGAAATCTGGCTTTCCGTTCATGCATTGTTTCTGTAAATTCAAGATCCGTAAGCCCTTTATGTGCCAATTCAACTTCGTACATGAATCTGGGCATTATACCTTTGATCTTCCCTCCATGCTTAAGAACAGTATCGGCAAGTCTGCCCATTAAACCTGTACCGCCTCCACCGTAAATAACTTCTATCCTATTTTTTACAAAAATTTCTGCAAGCTTTTCAGCAGCATTAAAGTAGCTTTTATCAATTTTAGCGCTTGAAGCGCAATATACGCAGATCTTCATATCTTCTCCTCACTTATTCAACCGCGAAAAATAAAAACCTTTTTTAACCACAAGGAGTACAAAGTTTTCACAAAGGACACTATAAAAACATTCAAAATTCTTTTTTGTGTTCTTCGTGGTTTATGCTTTTTTTCGTGTTGTTCGCGTCTTTCGCGGTTAATTACCAGCTCTTCATAATTTCTCTAAGAAGAGAAGTCGCATATGCCCCTTTTGGAAGTGAAAATTCAAGGAGCAACGAATCCACCTCAAGACTTATCCTCAGATCACTAACAGGGACACGTAATGGCCTTCTCTCTCCAGGCAAATCTCTTGAATCATTAAACATCTCCCTTGTTAATCCGCTGTCAGCAAGGATTCTATCTTCTATTTCTCCGGGAACAAATTCAGGAATAAGCATCTTTGTACCAAACATCGGCCCTGTAGCGGATATTTCAAAAGACTCACTCCTTATAGCACCATCTTTTTCATCATCTACCCTAAAGCACGCTCCATTGATATGTTTATAAGCAACATCACCTTTAATAATATTGTTAATGTCCGGCATTCTTGCAGCAACTACTCTATCAAAAAGATCTGACTGGCAGGCTGACAGATAAAGCTTTATCAATCTTGGGTTAATGCTTTTAATACCTCTATCCCACTTTCCGGGAAAGCGGATCATGGTACGAGTTATCTCCATTTCGGTACGGCAATGGCTTAGAAAAAGTTCCAGACTCTTCTGCAAATCACCTTCATGAAAAGCAATAATAGCTTTTTGCCACCTATCATCACTTACAGAGTCCGGCATTCCGATAATAGCTTTAACAGCTCCCTCATAATCCTTTTGAAGCAGCTTGCACCCTACCTCAGCCGAATTTCCCTGTACACCATAACGCTGTTCCCCGAAATAATTGGGGATACCAACCCTAGACAGAACAGAAGCTATAGCAGTAGCAGATTCCACACTATTTTTACTGACTTCCCTTATACGTATTGAAAATCTGTTTCCGGCAAGATGGCCAAGCCTTAGCTTATTATTGTGAAGTTTTGCCGAAAGCATGGTGATTCCCGAAATTTTAAGCGCCATAAGAATATCCGGTGCTACCCTCGGAATAGATAGAGTCTGTCTTGTAATCCCCTTGGCATCCTTCATTCCGGCATATCCGATATCGCGTTGCTGGACACCGATGGCTTTTGCTATGCGATGGATAGCTTCAAGGGTTGTAATGCCCCTTTTCTCAAAAAAGAGGTAGCTATGTTCTCCTGTACCGCAAGGCTCATAAAGCGGAATCTCCGTTACAAGGAAATCTTCAGGACTCTCTTTAAAAACCCCGCCAATTCCTGGAATATCAGGTGTCAGATATGGATACATATTATTTTCAACCCTTTTTATAGTGGACAAAATATATTTGTGATCCCTGAGCCATGAATTTTAGCATATATTTAGAATGGTAGTAGCTACTAAGATCATGAGTATAAAGGTCAGGAGCAAGTTCATTTGCAAACCCATCCATTTTGGGCATAAAAGCAGCTACATCTTCACCATAATCTTTAAAATCAGTGGTAAAATAAAAATCACCTTCTGGGGCAAGGTAATCTCTTAAAAATCGGAGAAAATCAGGATTTACAAGACGCCTCTTTCTATGGCGTTTCTTTGGCCACGGATCAGGGCAGTTAATATACACCGCAGTCAGCGATCCGGTTGGTATATGTGTAGCAATAAACTCTCTGGCCTCAACTCTGAGTACCCTAACATTTGTCAAGCCAAGCTTCTCAATACGTTTACAAGTTTTATCACACCCCTTGTTGTAATAATCAATGGCTATAAAATTTATGCCTGGATTATCTACCGCTACCTTAGCCATAAAATCACCCACACCACACCCTATTTCCAAGGCTAAAGGGTTTTCATTCCCAAAAATAGTTTTCCAGCTAATCTGAACCCCATCCTCTTCCACCTTTATAAAAAGTGGAGATTCTATCTGTATCATTCTCTGCATTTAAGTATCCCTGTTATGTAATAATTTCAGCTACAATAGCATAATAACCACTTCATCAAAAGTGGCGAAATAAAATTAAAGTCCCTTTGAAATTATCAACCCACTAAATAGTAGTAGTTGAAAAATATAGTTAAGCAATAAGTTAGGTAAAAGTAGAAGCTCTTTTAGCATAATATGCTTTGCAACTGTTGTTTATCATTATTAGCAATTTACGC
>WQYY01000019.1 GCA_009780995.1 Desulfuromonadales bacterium | reverse complement strand
CGTTAATGTCAGCTCTGTTGGAATTAAATGAAACTCCCCCGCTGTATTCTCCGGAGATGGTGAGATTAGCATTGGCAAAAATTGCGCCGCCGGTGCCGGCCTCGTTGTTGGCAAAGGTCATAGCACCGGTAGTAGTAGCATCAACTACGATATCTCCGGCAGCACCAAAAGCCCCGCCATTACCGCCGTCGCCAGTGTTATTATCTATGGTAATACCGGCAGAACCATAGGTACCGCCAAAGGAAATAGAAGGTACGCCAGAAGCATTTGTAACGTCAGCGTCAAGAGCACCGCCATTAATGGCACTATTGCCGGAGATCACAGCGCCGCCGTAGCTGCCATCAACGACAATGCCACTGCCGCCGTTGCCTGAGAATATTGCTCCGCCATTGCGAGCAGCGCTGTTGTTGCTTATATTGAGGGTACCGCCAACAGCTGAGTCTATGATAACGCCACCGCCGTCAATGGCGCCGCCGTCACCTATGCCGGCTACAGTACCGTTAGCCTGGTTGTTGGTGATGGTCAGGTCACCAGTTACTGTAGCAGCGATAACAACCGGATTAAGGTTGCCGTTATTGGCAGCAAGAGCACCACCGTTAGTGGCGGCAGTATTATGATCAAGCAGTATCTGGCTGTAGTTGCCGTCTATTATGATGGTACCGCTGGGAACATCGGAGTCCCCGGAGTAAACAGCACCTCCAGCGCCACCACTGGTATTATTGGTAAGGGCAAGAGCCCCACCGCCTCCTGTAATGGTAACGATGCCACTTGAAGCAATGGCACCGCCCGGGCCAGTGGCATTGTTGGAGTCAAAAGTAATGTCACCGGAAGTGGAGGTAACTGTCACGTCACTGCCAGCTCGGATTGCAGCGCCATTTCCACCGGTGGACGTATTATTAGAAGCCGTAATGTTAGCCCCTTCGATGTCTACAGCGCCGGAAGCCAGAAGAGCTCCGCCATTAATGGTATTTGCTACCGTAGTCTCATTACCGTTAATCTCTACATTGCCGCCGGCTTGAATTGTAATATCGCCTGGCGCTGTAGCGCCTGCTGCTGCGTGAATCGCGGCATGAATATCGGAAATATTGTTATCAACGGTAATATTGCCGGTAGCAGTTAAGACGGCATCCCCGTTGTTGATTGCTGCCACGGAATCCATGCCACCATTAGTTGTAGCATTATGAGAAGTATTGTCAGAAAGTTCGATATCTCCGCCGGTAGCTGTAATTGTTACATCGCCGGTTGCGCTCCCTTTCAGAATTGCGCCGCCGCCTCCAACCGTATCAGAGTTACTGTCCATGGTAACAGAACTGCCTGTAATCGCTATTGGACCGTTAGCATCTATAGCCCCGCCATTGCCGGCAGAGTTGTTGGAAATAGTAACGGCGCCGCTCCCTGTTATAGTTGCGGCTCCGGTCGTATAAATGGCTCCGCCCGGTCCTATTGCATTGGTATTTCCTGCCGCGTTTCCACTGCCATCAACACCAATATTAATCTGTGTGCCTGTAATTGTCACTCCTCCGGCTCCGGCTTGAATAGCTCCGCCTGCATTGCCATCAGCGGAATTATCACTATTTCCGACATTGCCATATATGCTTACTGTGCCGGCAGCGTTACCGATCGCAACTGCTCCGGTCGCGTAAATAGCCCCGCCGTTACCGATCGCCTTGTTGTTATCAATGAGAACATTACCGCTGGTGTCCGCTAATGTTACATCACCGGCTGCATAGATAGCCCCGCCTGAACCATGTACTGATGTGTTACCTGTTATTGTTGTATCTCCGTCAACAGTAACGCCGCCGGCGGTGGTATCAATTCCGCCGCCATTACTATACGAGGAGTTAGTTTCCATATCCAGCGCACCGTTAACTACAACCCCGCCGGTACCGGTAGTATAAATCGCCCCGCCGGCTCCGGCAGTATTAGAGGTGTGGTTATTGGTCATTGTCATATTACCTTCAACTGTGACCGTGCCGGCAGAAGAGATCGCCCCGCCATTTCCGGTAAGGGCATTGTTCCCGCTCATAGTCATATCACCGGTAACAGTAACATTCCCGGCTTCCCCAATGGCACCGCCACTTAGGCCAGCTGAATTACCGGTAGCCACCAGGTTTCCCTCTACACTAACAATGCCATCTGTTGATCCTGCAGTCATCCCAGGAGTAAGAGCTCCGCCATTCCCGTTCACACTTGTGTTATTAGTGAAGGTCAAAGTACCGCCACCAAGATAATAGAAATCATTGTCCCCGGCAGCTAGATCGCCGGCACGGATGGCTCCTCCAGATGCAAGATTTCCTGAACCCGGATTAGGCGTACTGTTAGTATTACCATCAAATACGAGATTCGTACTGCTACCACCAGTATTGGTGATTTGTACAGCTAATACGGCATTAATTACCGGAGCCCCTGTAGTACTATTGGTAAGTCCTGATGTCGTGACCGGCAGTGATGTACTATCATTAGTAAGTGTAGTACCATCAAAAGTAAAGAGCTGTACTGCTGAAGCAGTACCCGCCGATGCTGCTAATATACAACCAAGCGCCAGGGCTGATATTATTATTTGTGATTTCTTCCCCCCTGTTCTGGCTGCTTTTGTGATTTCTGCCACTGGTATCCATGCGCAGAGTGCTTCATTCCAGATCGTTCTGAATACTTTGTTCATCGTCTTTTCTCCTTTTGATTTACGGCTTCATTTGCCGTTTTTTTATATTAAATATCGCCATACCGATTCTATGTCTTCGCAAGAATAGCAAAGCAGTCCAGAAAAGGCTTTTTAACAAAACATTTGCACACTTTTCGCGTCTTTCTCAGTTCAAACAAAAATAGCCGAAAAAGGGTTTACTACTCCCCCTTTTCGGCTATTTTGTTACCAAAATGCTTTTGTCACTCCTACGTTATATACTTTGTGTGTTACGCATCCCTTCAAAGCAGCTCCCCGTTCCTGCATACTGAAAGAGTTTATAATCATATAAACATTTATTAAAAAGCTTGCCTAATCCCATCTCTTTTTGTCAAGTCAATTTTTTATCAATTTTTCATTTTTTTCGAGTTAAATAAAAAATATTAATTCAAAATAAATATAGGTAGTTAGATAAAGAATAGCAGCCTTTCTAAGCGTAGTAGATCTGTTTGCAATTACACATTAATTATTGCCTAATTGTATGAGTCATAGGAGGATTATGCAATACTAATATTTTATGATATATGATCCAAATTATCTATGAGTTCAGGTATTATCCTAGCTAAAAAAATTGCACCATGTGGAAAATAGTTAAGGTGTGATTGCCTAATTATCCAGAAATAAATACGATTAGGCAATTTTTTATGGCTTTCTTTTCGGGCGATCAGGGACAGTCACCTCTACATCATCATTACGGTATTTATCGTAGGGGTCGGCGTCTTCGACAACCCGTAGTTTGCTTCGGGCGCGCAATGTGCGCCCCTACAGATATTTTCGTGTTTTTCGCTGCTCAATTCAACTCCACACTCCACTCTTCACGCTCCACACTGAATGAGTGACGAAAGCAACACCGCATAAGACCCTTTATCGAAGCTGTCAATTCATACTTCCGGTTCTGTAGCCTTCAAGATCTAGTGCCACATACTTAAACCCGGCCTTTTTAAACGCCTCAACAACCTTGCCCTCCAGCATTTCATGGAAAAGCCTCCTCATATCAGATTGCTGGAGCTCAATTCTGGCCATATCTCCGTGATAACGTACACGAAATCCTTTGAATCCGTGCTTCTTAAGAAACTCTTCAGCTTCAGCAACCATTTCCAAACGATCAGGAGTTATATTTACTCCATATGGGAAACGGGTAGCGAGACAGGCCTGTACCGGCTTATCCCAAGTTACAAGACGCATCTCATGGCTAAGCTGCCTTATTTCACTCTTTGAAAGCTTTGCTTCCAGTAGCGGACTGCGAATACCAAGTTCCTGTATAGCTCGACTCCCAGGCCGGTAATCCCCCAGGTCGTCCAGATTACTTCCCTCAACTACGTAATTAAGCCCGTATTCTCTGGCTACTTCAAGACACTTACTCATTATTTCCAGCTTGCAGTAATAGCAACGGTCAGGACTGTTTTCGGCAAACTCTATATTTCCGAGCTGATTTATATTCAATATAACTTGTTCCACTCCTATAATTGCCGCAAGTCTTGAAGCATCGGCAATTTCCCCTGGAGGAGCCAAAGGGGATACGCACGTAACCGCAACAACATTCTCGCCAAGCTGGTCATGGGCGACTTTAAGCAAGAGAGTTGAGTCAACCCCTCCTGAAAAGGCAACAAGTACAGAGCCCATATCCCGCAAGACAGACTTCAGCTTTTCATACTTCTCATATAGTATAACGTCACTGTTTTCCTGTTCAGGCTTCACTGTTAATCACCATTTAAAATCGGGAGGGTCAACCTTCTCCACTAGCACAATCTCTTCATTTTTGATACGGAAAGAGTTTCCTTCCGGGCTAATCCACGCGTCTCCCTCTGTAAAAGGATACGGGACTTCCCGTCTTCCAAGAAACACTTGTTCTTCACCGATATACGCAAACCACTCCAAATTTCCGGTCATCCACACCCTGTTTTTGAGTTTCATTCTTCCCCCCTTTATCTGAAAAATTGTTGACATAAAATTGCTTTCCAGTCAAGCAATGCCTGTTTTTTCTTGTTCACTATCATCATTTTTGCTATGAATTTAAAAATACCAATATACAAAAGGGACAGAGATATGAAATTTACCAAAATGCATGGCGCTGGAAATGACTATGTATATGTAAACTGCTTCAGCGAAAAGGTTGAAGACCCTGCCGAAGTTGCCATAAAAGTATCAAACCGTAATTTTGGCATAGGTTCGGACGGCCTTATTCTTATTATGCCTTCAGATAAAGCAGATGTAAGAATGCGCATGTTCAACTCCGACGGCTCTGAATCTGAAATGTGCGGCAACGGCATAAGATGCGTAGCAAAATATGCCTATGACCATGATATCCTCAGTAAAAAAGAGATTACCGCCGAAACAGGAGCAGGCGTACTCACACTACAGCTCTTTACGGGCAACGATAATAAAGTAGAACGTGTACGGGTAAATATGGGGATCCCCCGCCTTCAGAGATCAGAAATCCCTGTGCTCGGCGAGCCTGCCAATGGGAAAGTAATTAATGAACCTCTTAACATACTCCATACTACATTCAATATAACCTGTGTCTCTATGGGAAATCCCCACTGCGTTATATTTGTGGATGATGTTGAAAGCTTCCAGGCAGAAAAATACGGCCCTATTATTGAAAACCATGACATATTCCAAAGGCGCACAAACGTTGAATTTGTACAGATAATCTCAAAAACTGAAGTCCGTCAGAGAACATGGGAGCGTGGTGCAGGAGAAACACTTGCCTGCGGTACAGGCGCAAGCGCGGTATGTGTAGCTGGAGCCCTGAATGGTCTTACAGAAAAGAAAATACTTAACCATCTCTCAGGAGGAGACCTTGAGCTTGAATGGGCAGAAGACGGTCATCTCTATATGACAGGCCCTGCCGTAGAAGTTTTCAACGGAGAGATAAACCTTTAACCACGGTTAAACCCTATATTGGAGAGATGAACATTGAACTGCCCCATGTGTATAAAATGGAAAGAAGAACCAAAAATGAGGATAGCAGAGCTTAAGTACTGCTATTTGATGTTAAATCAGGATCAGTTCTTTCCCGGCTACTCTCTGCTCTTTACAAAAGAGCATATAACAGAAACATTCTATCTTAAAAGGGCGGCAAGAGGTGGGGTAGTTGAGGAACTAAACAGAGTCGCGGAAGTTCTTTTCAAAATATTCGAACCTGCGAAAATCAATTATGAACTACTTGGTAATATGGTTCCCCATATGCACTGGCATATTGTTCCCCGTTTTACAACCGATTCTTGCTGGCCTAATTCCATATGGAGCAAGCCTCATAAGGAAGTAATGCTTTCGTCCGAAGAGTATAAAGAACGGATAGAGCTTATCCGTGAGGGATTGTAGGGGACGCACACTGGGGGTCCCGACATAAACCACATGTACGCCGTAGGCGTTTCATATCAATAGAAAAAGAAATATATAAATTCTTTTGTCCGTAGGACATTAACCGTTAAAGCCCTAGGGGTTATCTGTTTATTGTATGCGGTATTTCTATTGATATGAATGCCCTACAGGCAATGTAGGGGCGGATGGCAATCCTCCCGATAAAACTGCAAATAGGAGAAAATTTTGAACGACTATTTCGGCGCCCATATGTCAATAAGCGGTGGCCTACATCTAGCCCCTGAACGGGGTAAAGAAGCGGGCTGTTCAGTTATTCAGATATTTACACAAAATTCAAACCAGTGGAAAGGGAAAATCCCTTCTGACTCTGATGCCTCTCTCTTTAAAGAAAAAATTGAAGAGAGTGGCCTGCTGGACGTGGTCTCACACGATATTTACCTTATAAACCTTGCCTCCGCACCTGGAGAGGTAAAAGATAAAAGTATGGTAGCTTTTAAAGAAGAGATGGAACGCTGCAACCGCTTAGGCATTAACAAAATAGTAATGCACCCTGGCTCACACCTTGGCGAAGGCGAAGATACAGGCCTTAAAAGGATTGTTGACTCTTTTAATGCTCTGATTGAAACAACACCTGACTATAAAGGGAAAATTCTCCTTGAAAACACAGCGGGACAGGGAACAAACCTGGGCTTTCGTTTTGAGCATCTTAAAACCATAATAGACAACAGCAGTTTCCCTGACCGCTTCGGCATATGTCTGGATACCTGCCACGCGTTTGCGGCAGGATATAACCTTGTTACTGCTGAAGGATATAAAAAAACTTTTGAACAATTTGACAGGCTGATAGACCTTGATCGGCTTTTATGCTTTCATATGAATGACTCAAAAAAAGGGTTAAGCTCCAAAGTAGACAGGCACGAGCATATAGGGCAGGGCGAAATGGGACTTGAACCTTTCAGAATGTTGGTAAATGACTCCCGCTTCACAAAAATCCCAAAAATTCTCGAAACCCCTAAAGGTGATAATAATGAGATGGATGCCATAAACCTTAAAACTCTGAGGGATATGGTTAAATCAAAAGGTTAGAGCATGAAAGCTGTAATACAAAGAGTGAGCCAGGCTTCTGTAACTGTTAATTCAAAAATTGTGGGAGAGATATCTAAGGGAACCGTTGTACTTCTTGGAGTTGAAAATGGAGACGGAGAAGAAGACGCTCTATGGCTTGCTAAAAAAATAGCAGAAGTAAGAATGTTTGGAGATAGCGAAGGAAAAATGAATCTGGCTTTACAGGATGTAGGCGGCTCTGTTCTTGCCGTATCCCAGTTTACCCTTGCAGGTAATTGTGAAAAAGGGAGACGACCATCCTTTACATCTGCCGCCCCTTCTGATGAAGGAAACAGACTTTATCAGTTTTTCGTACAGGCTTTGAGAGAAAAGGGATTAAGGGTAGAAACAGGGATATTCCAGACTGATATGAAAGTATCCCTTATTAATGACGGCCCTGTTACTTTTATCCTTGAAAGCAGACGGAAAGGGAGAGAAACTTAAGTGAAAGAGCTTAACAAAAACCTGAAAAACATTCTTGATAATCTGTACGATAACCGTTCTCAGATACATATGCATAATGATCCCGTATCATTCTGTCATAAATTCAATACTCCGGAAGATCAGGAAATTGCAGGGCTGATCGCTTCATCTTTTGCCTACGGTAATGTAAAAATCATCTTAAGAAACCTTCAACAGATATTTTCAAAAATTGGAGATTCACCAAGAAGATTTGCGGAAAATTTCCAGCCTGAAGAAGGAGTAAGACTCTTTGCGGGCTTTAAACACAGATTTAATGACGCAAAAGACCTCTCTGCCCTGTTCATTGCAATTCGCTATATGCTTGAAAAAAGCGGCAGCATAAAATCTTTCTTTCTTACAGACTTTGCAGAAAGCGACAAGGATATAACATCTGCCTTAACCAAATTTACAGAAACCTTAAAAAGTTTCGACTATTCACCGGTATTCGGGACAAAGGCGTTACCGCCTGACTCTTACTTTCCTTTTCTCTTCCCCTCCCCTGCCTCCGGCAGCGCATGTAAACGGCTCTGTATGTATCTTCGTTGGATGGTACGTCCTGCTGATGGGATAGACCTCGGCATATGGGATATCATACATCCCTCTAAACTTATTATCCCTGTTGATGCTCATATACACAGAATTTCAGGGCTTTTGGGGCTTACAAACAGAAAACAGGCAGATTGGAAAATGGCGCAGGATATAACCGATACTTTAAGGGAGCTGGATCCTGATGATCCTGTAAAGTATGATTTTGCCATTGCTCATATTGGAATCTCAGAAGGATGTAATGGTAAAAATCAACAGATATGCAGAGAGTGCCCTATTGCAGAAGTTTGCACAGGGAATAAATTCTGAAATTGAACAAAGTGTTGCCAGCAAAGACGTTATGACTACCGATATTTCAGTAGACTTCCCGCCGAAATCGCAGCTTGTCAAAGATAATATGAGTATTATAGAAATAAGCTGTTGACATTTAAAGAAATTACTGCTCTGGGGAATAAAGATGCTAAAAAAAGTTACATGGGATAAACATCCGATACTCGGCAACCTTGAGTTAGACTTTTTAAAGCCTAGTGGTGGAATTTATAACTCTATTATTTTGGCTGGCGAAAATGGCTCAGGAAAAACGACCATTCTTGATACACTAAGTACATTTCTTAATCTTGGTTCAATAGAGCCATTTAAACAAATTGAGTATGTTATTGATAATAACTCGTACACAATTATACAATCAGAAACAAAAGAGCTTCGTGCGCTTGGTTTCCACAACCGAATAGATACTTCCGGCATAAAAACTCAAATAACTAGTAATCATGAGAACGGAAGAGAAACTATTAAGAACGATCCACTTGATATCAGACATTATGGCTGTGTTTATTCAAAGGCACGTACTGGATTTAGTACAAGGCCTATAAAAACGACAACAACCGAGCAACTTGATGATAACAAGTATGAGAACGATACTAATGAAGATTTTACATCCATCAAACAACTGATTGTCGATGTTTCGGCACAGGATGATGCTACATTTCGGAGGCATTTCAATTCAATGATTGATAAAACACAATCCGAGATTTCCGATACATTCAAACCAATATCAAAAATGGAGCGGTTTACAAGTGCTTTCAATGCGTTTTTCGAAAATATGGAGTTTTCTAAAGTTGACAATGAGTCAAGAGATGAAAAACGAGTTTTATTCATGAAAAATGGAATTGAGGTACTTGTTGATGCATTAAGTACCGGTGAAAAGCAAGTGGTTTTCCGCGGTGCTCATTTATTAAAGAACAGCGCAAATTTAATTGGTGGAGTCGTTCTAATTGACGAACCGGAATTAAGTATGCACCCAAAATGGCAAGAGAAAATTCTACAATATTATCGAAACCTATTTAAAAAAGAAGATAGTCAAATGGCACAGATTATTTTTGCTACACATTCTGATTATATTCTACGTGCAGGCCTTGAAGATAATGACAATGTTTTGATTATGGTATTAAGCGAAGAATCTGGGATGATACGAGTTAAAAGGGTTACTGCACCTACAGTGTTGCCAAGCATTACATCAGCTGAAGTTAATTATGTTGCGTTTGGTATCGCTTCAAATGATTATCATATTGAACTATATGGACATCTTCAAAACAAAGAAAACAAAAAAGCAGTCAAGGCTTGCGATGATTTTATTGCAAATCATCAGTTATATAATTCGGGCATACACTCTAAACCTTCGACATATGCGCAAACGCAGTATACGACATTACCTACATATATTCGCAATGCAATTGACCACCCTGACCCAAGCAGAACATTCACTCAAAGCGAGTTAGAAGTTTCGATAAAGTTATTAATTGAACTTTGCAGATAAATTGCCTGCTGTTGGTGCAGAGATATGAGTATCCTGCTATATAAATATTTTACCTCTCATACCAGCACATAACCGATTAATGATTCCAAAATTTAACTTGCATTGCCACACAGTTGCTGCGATACTATTTTATTCTTTTCAAGGGCTTTCAGCCCTTTTTTTATCTATAATTATTATATCGTAGGAGTTGTGACTAATGCAGGAACTTATAAGAAATATCGCCATTATAGCCCATGTTGACCATGGAAAAACGACCCTGGTTGACGCAATGCTCAAACATGCCGGCGTGTTCCGTGAAAACGAAGTTATTACAGACAGGGTAATGGATTCCAATGACCTTGAAAAAGAGCGTGGAATAACTATTCTTTCTAAAAACCTCTCTGTTCACCATGGCCGCTACAAAATAAACATCGTTGATACCCCCGGTCACGCGGATTTCGGCGGCGAGGTTGAACGGGTTCTTACAATGGTTGACTCTGTTCTTCTGCTGGTAGACGCTATTGACGGCCCTATGCCTCAAACCCGATTTGTTTTAAAAAAATCCCTTGATTTAGGACTTAAACCTATCGTTGTTATAAATAAGATCGACAGGCCAGGGGCGCGGCCTGAAGAAGTAGTTGATATGGTTTTTGACCTGTTTTGCGAACTTAATGCCAATGATGAACAGCTTGATTTCCCTATTGTATATACCAGTGCAAAAATGGGATATGCGAAGCTGGATATGGCATCTACGGCAACTAGTATGGAATCTCTGTTCGCAGTTATAGAGAGCAATGTACGCCCGCCTAAAGGTAATGCAGATGCCTCATTTCAGCTTCTTGTCACCAATATTGACTACAACGACTATATAGGCAGAATTGCAACGGGAAAAATTCATAGCGGCAATGTAAAAACAGGCGAAATAATTGCTCTTATTAAAAGAGACGGAACAATAAAAAAAGGGAAAGTTTCAAAACTCCTTGGTTACGAAGGACTTAAACAAGTTGAAATCACGGAGGCCATAACAGGTGATATTGTTACTGTAGCCGGTTTTGAAGATGTGGGAATTGGAGAGACTTTTGCATCCGCTGAAAATCCGGTTCCTCTTCCATATATGGCCATTGACGAGCCTACAATATCAATGAACTTTATTGTTAATTCATCACCTTTTGCGGGAAGAGAAGGAAAACTGGTTACATCCCGAAATATTCGTGAGCGCCTTGACAAAGAGCTTCGTACAAATGTTTCTCTTAGAGTTGAAGATACCGTAAATGCAGATACTTTCAAGGTTTCAGGGCGTGGGGAACTGCACCTGTCTATCCTTATAGAAAATATGCGACGGGAAGGTTTTGAAATGGCCGTTTCAAAACCTGAAGTTATCTTTCGTGAAGTTAATGGTCAAAAAATGGAGCCGATGGAAGATCTGGTAATTGATGTTCCTACAGAATATCAAGGTGCGATTATTGAAAAGATGGGGCCCCGTAAAGGCGAAATGACTTCTATGACACCTATGGGAGACAGTGTCCGCCTAGAGTTTATGATACCTGCAAGGGGGCTTATCGGGCTTAGAGGCGAATTGCTTACGGAAACAAGGGGAACTGCTGTTATTACACATACTTTTAATGATTATGCCCCATACAAAGGAGATATTCCGGGGCGTAAAAACGGCGTACTAATCGCTATGGAAAACGGTGAAACAACAGCATATGCTCTTGATGCGCTCCAACCAAGGGGTATACTGTTTCTTGGGCCTGGCATTGAAGTTTACGGCGGTATGATTATAGGTCAGCACGCAAAAGATAATGATCTGGATGTTAACCCATGTAAAGGAAAGAAACTGACAAACATCAGGGCATCAGGCTCAGACGATGCGGTTAAACTGGCTCCGCCTAAAATACTGACACTTGAGCAGGCTCTTGAATTTATTGATGACGATGAGCTTGTTGAAGTTACGCCAAAGTCTATCCGTTTAAGGAAAAAAGAACTTGATCCAATACGCAGGAAACGGAAGTAAACTTTACCTGCTAAGGTTGACTTTTACCAATTTTTAACTAATTATAAATAGTTAGAGGATACGATTAATGTACATAAAAACAAAATACCTTTATTTTTTAACTATAGTCTTATTTTGCGCATCTTGTGGCACTCTACCAAAAATCACAGATCCTGTAGCCCTTAACAAAAGGGCTCACTCTCTGTACGAGAAAAAGCAATATACCGATGCAGCAACTGATTGGAAAAACCTCCAAAAGATGGAAATATCCCCGGATTTAGCCACAGAGACAGAATTAAATCTTGCCGATGCGTATTATTATGGGAAAAAGTATATTGAAGCTGAAGCTGCCTATAAAGAGTTCCGTAAAATGCACCCCGCAAATGAAAAAGCCCCTTATGCCCTCTTTCAAATGGGTATGAGTAACTATAAGCAATTCACTGGTATTGACAGGGACCAGACAGCTGTTAAAAATGCTCTGATATATTTTCAGGAATACGTTAGTACATATCCCGAATCAGAATACTTTAAAGACGCAACAGGAAAAGTTGAAGAAAGCAAAACAAAACTCCTCCAATATGAGCAATACATCGCGAATTTTTATTATAGACGACACCAATATAAAGCCAGTGCCAAACGTATGGAAGATGCCCTGGCAGAATATCCTGATAATGCTGCTAATGACAGAACTCTTTATCTGCTTGGCCTGGCGAGAACAAAACTAAAGGAAAAAGACAAAGCGAATGAAGCTTTTCAAAAACTCATTGATAAATTTCCTAACAGCAAATACGCGAAAAAAGCCAAATCAATGATCAAAAAGTAGCAGTTTTACAAATTACAAAATGGTTCAATTATAAGCCTATCTTTACAAAGAGATTTTTATGTCTTGGCCGTACATTGCTCCAATCTTACTTCTCTGCTGTTCCAACGTATTTATGACATTTGCCTGGTATGGCCAGCTACGCTTTCCTACTTCACCATTATTATGGGTAATATTGATCAGTTGGAGCATCGCGTTATTGGAATATTGTCTCGCCGTACCTGCTAACCGAATCGGCCATCAGGTCTATTCGGCCGCGCAGCTCAAAACCATGCAAGAAGTAATCACGCTGATTGTATTTGCAATCTTCTCAGTGACATATCTAAACGAGCCTCTCAAATGGAATCACGGCGTAGCATTTGCACTGATCGTAGCAGCCGCCTATTTCGCGTTTCACAAATTCTAAAGTTATATAACTCCGGCTTTTAGCAACAATAATGGCTTGAAAAGCCGAATTTTCATAACCGTAGGCCATTGGCCTGCGGAAACAAAGAAATACACTATCTGCCTGAAAGGCAGGACTTTTTTCTGTTGCTTCTTATTTGGAATAAAGGGGAGGAGGGTCTTGCCTTCCAGGCAAGAGAAAGATTACTTTTTATAACCGCAGGTCGCTGACCTGTGGTTATAAAAATCAAGCCCTATCGGGCTAAAATATAAATTGGTCGAAGAGAGGTTAGCTCAGGTATTACCTGAGCTGACAAGCTAAAAATGTAATTGGTCGATTAACTAAAGAGAAAAATGTGGCTTTGGCTTTTGATCATATAGATTCACCAAATTTCTTTATTTGCTTTATATTTACTACATCTGCAATATTTCGTTCTTTCCTTTTGTAGCGCGGAGCGAAAAAACCTAAAAACATGCCCGCTCCATACATAACGTGCATACATGGGCAGATAAGACAGAAACGCCACGCAACTGAAAAGCCGGATGAATACCATACCGAAAGCGATGTTACTCCGATAATTAAAAAATAGAACAACAACGGAAGGGCAAACCATATAGGTAAGATTGTAAGGAAGAGTAAATATAAAATAAAAAACATCGGCACAAGGCTTAATAATGATACAGAATGGCTAATAAGCGTCTGCTCGGCTCTTCCTCGTCCGTAACTTAACATCTGTTTAACAAACGCTTTCCAATGGGGTCTTTGACCTCTTGATACATAAATATCAGGATCATGTATAAGTTTATACCCCTCTTTTAGAAGCCTATCCATTAATTCGTTCTCTTCATTTGGATAAAGCCTTTCGTCAAGGCCTCCTAAGGCTATATACAAATCTTTTCTGAATGCAAGATTACAAAGTATAAGTTCGTTATCCCCTGTTTCTCTGACCTTTCCGTACCGTCTATAACGATTTCTTACCCCGCCGCCGCCGACAAGCGATCTGAAAGCCGCTGCAATAGCCAGTTGAAACGGACTGCTGTCTGGCAAAGGAGGCGTAAGAGAAGGCCCTCCAACTACAGCCACTCTCTCATCCTGGAAATGCTTCTCAGCTCTTTCAAGTGCATCTGACACTAGCAATGAATCATCATCAATGAAATAGAGGATATCTCCTGTTGCGTAAGACGCAGCCATATTCCTCTGTTTACTTGGCCTGGTCCCTTCAGCAACTACAACTTCATAGTCAGATTGGGTAAAACCAACGTTTTTCAAAGCTTCAAGGGCAGCTACTGCCCCTCCCGGTTTTACCGGTATAATAATTGAGAACTTTTCCATTGATCCATCTATAAATTTTATATAACTTTGGCAGCCATATACTGCTGTAAATTCCCCTCCCTGGAGGGGTGCCCAAAGGGCGGGGTGGTCTATGTCGCTCGTGTTTCATTTCGCGCTTTTCGCGTCTTTCGCGGTTATTGTTCTGATATTGCTAGCGGCAGGTTGCCGCCCCTACATGGACAATACATAACGAAGGCAACACAGTTGGACGTAAAAATCGGAAGCCGTATAATTGTAATAACAAAAAAAGTCCTGAAACTACATACAAAATTTCAGGACTCTTCATCATCTTATGAATACTACTGTGTTATTAAGAAAAAAGGTGTCTAATTTTCTCTATCAACATATGGAATATAGTATTACCTCCTGCTCCATAACTATGCAAACCGGATAGAAGCAAGTTAACCCCAAGATAACAGAAAATTGTCGCGCAAAAGCCAATAATAGAAAGCCATGCTGCCCTTTTGCCAACCCAGCCACGTGTAATTCGCGCATGCAAAAATGCCGCATAAATAAGCCAGACAATAAGTGACCATGTCTCTTTAGGGTCCCAGCTCCAATATGTACCCCATGCGTAATTTGCCCATGCAGCTCCCGTTACAATACCAAGTGTAAGAAGTGGGAAACCGACCATAATGGCTTTATAATTAAGATCGTCAAGTACCTTTGCAGGAGGGAATAATCCAATAACGCCACCAGCCTTCGCATCTGAATTCCCTGATTCACCCCTAGTCTTAATAAGATACATTATAGATATTCCGCAAGCCACCGCAAAAGCTGCATACCCAAGAAAGCATGTTATAACATGGTATAATAGCCAGTTACTTTGCAAAGCCGGTACAAGCGGCTCTATATCACTTTGGAGTCTTGTTTGCGCCCATGCCATGCCAAAAACGGCAAAAGGCATAACAAAAGCTCCGATAACTCTGTACTTGTATTTTAACTCTATGATCCCGTAAATAAGAACTATTGTCCATGCGAAAAAAACTACTGATTCATAGAGATTTGTAAGTGGCGCATGACCAACTCCCATATCATATGACTCTTTCCATCGCAAAATTATCGCGGTTGTATGGATGAACCACCCTACATAAGCCGTAAGGCTTCCAAGAAGGCCGATCCCCTTATTTTTTGTGGCAAGATAAACAAAAAACACAACCATAGAGATCATATAAAAAATTGTTGTTGTATTAAAAAGCATGGAACTGGACATTTATATCCTCCGGATTTTTCTCTTACAGATTTTTCAGTTTTTCTACCATTGATTCAAACTTAACTTCAAAAGCAGCAGGATTTTTATTGGCTGTACCGCCCATCACAACCCGGCCATTTGCAAATCTTATCCAAACACGTTTATGGGAGAGGAAAAAGGCCATGATTATCCCCACTACCATAAGGAAGCATCCAAACCAGACCACCCAAACCCCTGGATCTTTGGCTACTTGTAACCCTGTATAATATTTTGTCCCAGACCCTACATAATGAATAACTATATCCCCTTGCTGCTGCTGTTGTACTTCAGGATAATTTTTCATTACAACAAATTGATCAGGAGATTTCCCGGCTTCTGTAACTCTCACTAACACAGCAGGACCCGAAAATTGACCGCTACTACTGCTTGAAATATCTTCGGTGGAATCAACTATCTCAAGCATACTTCCGTCAGGCAGCTTCGTTTTACTCCCCATCTTTGCGTCAATATGAGCAAAGTCTTGACTACCTTTTTTTGCAACGTCAAAATGAAATGTAGAACCTTCACCGGTCTGGCCGTAATTAGACTGGTAAAATGTAATCCCTTTATAGGTAAGCGGTTTATTCACAATAACAGGTATATGCTCATAACCTTTTACAGGCTGGCCGTTCTCATCAACAACTGTCAGAATACTTTTATACTCCTTTGGCATACCTGTATCGTAAAAAGATACGGAGAAACTATCAAGAAACAGCCCAAAGGGAAGTTCCTTAGGGTTCCCTGTTACAGTACTATAAATAGTGTCGCTTGCCATACCCTCAGGAATCTGCATCACCCCTTTAAAACCAAAAATTGAGCCAATAAGCGCACCCACAAATATTATTACTATGCTCAAATGGACTACATAGACCCCAAAGCGGCACCATGCATGTTTTTGAACGAAAAAATACGTTGCTCCGTCTTGCTCCGTTACTTTTGGCTCGCCTATTTCAGATTTAAGAAAGCCTCGTAATTTCTCTTTTGCCTCCCCTGTCATTTTACGTTCAAAAGTCTGCTGCAAAGTCTTTTGCAGCCCTTCGTCCATAATCAGTGTTGGTTCCGCGACTATCTTCCAGACCCTTGGTAAACGTTTTACAGAACAGCAAATAATATTAAAAGTAAGAAGCCCAAGCAGGCTCATGAACCACCAGGAGTGGTACATATGAAAAAAACCAAGGGTTTTATATATACTTAGTTTTGTTGGCCCGATACTCGCGATATATTGAGATGGAACATTCGGCTCCTGAGGAATAATAGTCCCTATTATTGAAATTAGAGCTAATACAATAAGCAGAGAAAGGGCAAGTTTTAAAGAACAGAAAAAATCCCATATTGATTCGATAAAATTACGTTTAGCTGTTGTCAATTCCTTCTCCTGATAATCGTGTGCTAAAAAACCAGCAACGCTTCTTTTATTATTAATTTTATTATTATATATAAACAGGTTACAAATTGGAACTCTTTTTCAAAAAAGACGAGAAACAAAGAGGGAAGCGGCTATAAGCTGCTTCCCTCAAAAACAAGAACTAAAAACCTATTTAGTAAGCATTATCTTTTATGACATTCCCCACACTTGGTTGGGCCTTGACCTTTCTCTTGATGGCAACCTTTACACCCTTTTCCATGAGCAAAATCTTTTCCAAAGTCTGCTATTACACCAGGAGTACCGGGACCATGACAAATAGCGCAATCTTTTAACGTCTCTTGATGCTTTTTGTGATCAAAAGTAACATCACCATTTCTCGCATGAAATGTCATTACGTCAGCAGCCATAACTGAAGTAGCAGCAAACATTGTGATCGCAAAAGCAGCAATAATTCTTTTCATCTTTGATTCCTCCCATTTATAGATTAAATTAACTTGGGTTACATAAAATAGTTATCCCTTTTTGTCAAGTTAAAATGACTCCTGAAGGGCTTTATCCTTCTTCTCTACATCCTCCGCCATCTTTTTTCGATACTCTTTTAAAGCGGCTCGTAATCCATTATCTGAGAGCGAAAGCATCTGAACGGCAAGGAGCCCGGCGTTTTTAGCGCCCGCCTTACCAATTGCCATAGTTGCTACAGGTATACCACCAGGCATCTGAACCATTGCATAAAGAGCATCCAGACCATTAAGAGCCCCTCCGCCAATAGGGACACCAATAACAGGAAGGGTAGTTTCAGAAGCAACCACACCGGCTAAATGTGCTGCCATTCCGGCAGCAGCTATTATTACTTCTATCCCTCGTTCTTCAGCGCCAGAAGCCAGGGCAGCAGTTTTTTGCGGTGATCTGTGAGCTGAAGAAACATGCATTTCATATGGAACACCAAACTCTTTAAGAATCTTCCCGGCTTCTTCCATAATGGAGAGATCTGAATCGCTACCCATGAGGATAAGCACTTTTGCATTGTTCATAAATTCTATCCTTTTCTATCTATTATGTGACGCAGGCTTTTGGTCATGTGCTGCGTTACCTATCGTGTTATTCCCCTCTGTGGAGGGGTGTCCGAAGGGCGGGGTGGTTTTGGCGTACACCGTGCACCCCTACACGCCACACCTTGACTTTATTTCTTTGGAAAACGTGGCGATTTTTTAAGCCCTACTTTACAGAGAGCAAACTCAAAAGCTGTACCTAATACCCCAAACCCATATCTCACGCTTCGCCTGAAGTTTATAGAAGAGGCCTCAGGAAAATATTTTGTAGGACAGCTTACCTCCCCTATTCTGAACCCCTCCCAAACAATTTGAGCCAGCATCTGATTATCGAATACAAAATCATCAGAATTTGCGTCCAGAGGAAGGGTTGTAAGAACTTCTCTGGAAAAAGCCCTGTATCCCGTATGGTATTCGGAAAGTTTATGTCTTAAGAGAAGGTTTTCTGAAAGGGTAAGAAAACGATTCGAAATATACTTATAAACAGGCATTCCACCTTTCAGCGCCCCTATACCCAGAATTCTGGAAGCCAGCACTGCATCAAACTCTCCATAAGCAATCATTGAAGCCATAGCAGTTATAAGGTGCGGAGTATACTGATAGTCAGGATGGAGCATAACTACAATATCAGCTCCAAGATCAAGAGCTGTCTTATAACAGGTCTTCTGATTACCGCCATACCCTTTGTTTTCTTTATGCACAACAGTAGTAATACCAAGCCGTTTGGCAACTTCCGCGGTATCATCACTACTAGCGTCATCAACAAGGACAACATCATCTACAAACTCAAAAGGTATTTCCTCATATGTCATCTCCAGAGTTTTTGTCGCGTTGTATGCCGGAAGAACCACTACTATCTTTTTGGAGTTTATCACTCTCTACCTCTTAAGAGCCTTCTGGCCTATATCTCTCCTGAATTGCGCTCCTTCCCAGCTTATTCTGTTTACACCTTCATAGGCTTTATCTATCGCATCTTTAATAGTTGGCCCTAAAGCTGTAACTCCAAGAACGCGGCCTCCGTTAGTGACATAATTACCTTGAGACAAACTGGTTCCCGCATGAAAAACAACAAGATCATCTATTAGCGCTGCCGCATCAAGGCCTTTAATAATATCCCCTTTCACGTAATCCGCAGGATACCCCTTGGAAGCCATAACGACACAAACAGCAGCCTTTTCATCCCACTCAAGAGTTATACCGGATATATCCCCTTCTGCGACAGCCAGTAAGACCGGAACAATATCGGATTTCATTCTCATAAGCAGAGGCTGACATTCAGGGTCTCCAAACCTTGCGTTAAACTCAAGGGTCTTTACACTCTCACCATCTATCATAAGACCGGCATACAAGACGCCGCAGTAAGGGCGCCCTTCAGCATACATACCTTCAATAGCACGCTTTATAACCTGCTCCATGGCAATATCATGGATCTTTGGAGTAACTACCGGCGCCGGAGAGTATGCGCCCATTCCCCCTGTATTAGGCCCTTTGTCGCCGTCAAAGATAGCTTTATGATCCTGGGCAGACGCCATTGGAATAATATTTTTACCATCGCTAAAAGCAAGAAAAGAGGCCTCTTCACCTTTTAAAAACTCTTCAATAACAACTCTTGCACCGGCGCTGCCAAAAGCACTGCCTGAAAGCATATCTTTAACAGCACTAACAGCCTCTTCTTCTGTCTGAGCAACAACCACCCCTTTGCCTGCCGCAAGCCCGTCGGCTTTTACAACAATAGGCGCTCCATGTTTTTTAATAAAAGAAATGGCCGGTTCAACCTCTGTAAAAACCTCATAAAAAGCTGTCGGTATATTGTACTTCTTCATAAGATCTTTTGAAAATGCTTTACTCCCCTCAATAAGGGCGGCATCCTTACTTGGACCGAATATTTTAAGGCCATTTTTCTGAAAAAGGTCAACAATTCCAAGCGACAGAGGAACTTCAGGGCCCACAACAGTCAGGTCAACAGACTCTTTCTTCACAAACTCCAGCAGAGAATTAATATCCTCAACTTTTATCTGAACAAGCTCTGCAAGCTGGGCAATACCCGGATTACCGGGAGCGGCATAGATTTTCTCAACAAGAGGTGATTGCGCTATTTTCCAGACAAGGGCGTGTTCGCGGCCACCGCTGCCTATAACCAGAACTTTCATATAACTCCTATTTTCATATGACGCAGGCTTTTGGGCATATGCTGTATTGCCGGAGCCTGCACTGAGCGAAGCGAATGTGCCGCGTCTCGTTTAACCGTAGGGGCGCGATTTATCGCGTCCAATGGGGGCATGATAAACAGGGCGCCTTGCCTATGCCTCAAAATCCTGTGTCATCATGTAAAATGATCTCTTACATAATTCTATGGGTTTTGTACGATTAGGCAATTATACTTTTATATCGTTATTCCAATCAGCTGAGGAGATACCTGAGCTAACAGACAATATTGTATTTCACATTCATTACCTAATCATCTTTTTTTAATACAATTAGGCAATATTTAAAGCCATATAAGAAATCAGTGCCTGAAGTGTCTCATCTCTGTGAACACCATTGCCATCCCATGCTCATCAGCGGCCGCTATTACCTCGTCATCACGTATACTCCCGCCGGGTTGTATTACAGCCACAATACCAACTGCAGCGGCATTATCTATTCCGTCCCTGAATGGGAAAAATGCGTCTGACGCCATTACAGAGCCATGCAGATCAAGGCCGGCATTTTCCGCTTTTATGGCAGCAATTCTGGCAGAGTTTACCCTGCTCATCTGGCCCGCGCCAACTCCCATTGTCATACCATCAGCCCCATAAACAATAGCGTTTGACTTGACAAATTTTGCTACACGCCATGTAAACAGCAAATCTTGCATCTCTTTCTCTGTTGGCTGCCGTTTTGTAACAACTTTAAGCTCACTGTAGAGAGAGAGATCCGCATCCTGAACGAGCAGTCCGCCATTAACCTTTTTAAAATCAATCCGGGGGGTTTGTTTCTCAGGCCACACGCCGCACTCAAGAAGCCGTACATTTTTCTTAGACTTAACAACTTCAATAGCGCCCTGAGACAGTTTCGGAGCAACAATTACTTCAACAAACTGGCGGTCGCATATAGCTTTTGCAGTCTCCTCATCCAGTTCTTTATTAAAAGCTATAATACCACCGAAAGCTGATTCAGGATCAGTACTGAACGCACGATTGTAAGCGTCCAGGATATTCTTGCCCAGAGCTACTCCGCAAGGATTCGCGTGTTTTACAATAACGCAGGCAGGGCCTTCGTTAAACTGCTTTATGCACTCAATAGCAGCGTCAGTATCACCTATATTATTATATGAAAGCTCTTTCCCCTGAACCTGACGGGCTGTGGCAACTGAAGCCTCTTCAATATCAGAGGATACATAAAACGCTGCCGACTGGTGGGAGTTTTCTCCATAACGCATTCCCTGAGCCAGTTTGTACTGGATCGTAAAAGTATCGGGGAACTCTTTGACACTCCCTGTCGTTCTGCAGCCAAGCCAGTTTGAAATAGCGGCATCATAAGCGGCAGTACGCTGAAAAACCTTTACCGCAAGCTTAAAATTAGTCTCTTTGGTTACAGAACCATTAGAACTCTTCATTTCACTCATAACAACAGCATAGTCAACAGGATCAGTTATAACTGTAACATCAGGGTGATTTTTCGCAGCTGCGCGAAGCATTGTAGGGCCGCCTATATCGATATTTTCGATGGCGTCCTCAAGAGAACAGTCTCCCTTTGCCACAGTAGCTTCAAAAGGATAAAGATTAACAACAACCATATCAATGGGCTCAATCCCATGCTCTTTCATCATTGCTACATGTTTGGGATTGGAACGCATTCCAAGAAGCCCGCCATGCACTTTTGGATGTAAGGTTTTCACACGACCGTCAAGCATCTCAGGAAAACCTGTAAATTCAGAAACATCTTTAACTGTAAGGCCAGCCTCCCGTAAAAGCTTTGCAGTTCCCCCTGTTGAAAGAATTTCAACTCCAAAACCTGCCAGATCCTTTGCGAATTCCACAATCCCCGTTTTGTCTGACAAACTGATAAGCGCACGACTGATTTTTGCCATATCCTGCCCCCTTTTTATAGTTAGTGATTAACACAGATAAATTGAAGAAAAATGTATATTGCTACAAAAGTAATACCCTTTCAAGACAAACTTTTTAAGACGGCTTTTGGCGGGTATAATGGCTTGAAAAGCCGAATTTTCATAACCCCAGGCCAACAGCCTGGGGAAACAAAAAATATAATACCTGCCTGGAAGGCAGGACTTTCTCTACTGCTTCTTATTGGGAACAAAGGGGACCAGTATCTTGCCTCCCAGGCAATAGAGAAATTATTCTGCTCAACCACAGGTCGCTGACCTGCAGTTATGAAAATCAAGCCCTATCGGGCTGAAATACAAATTGGTCGAATATAGGTTAGCTCAGGTATACTCTGAGCTGACATGCTAAAAACTCAATTGGTCGATTAACTAAAGAGAAAAATGTGACTTAGATTTTTGGTTATATATTAGAAATTCATATGTTGAATAAAGTATCTTTCAAACACAGGCGTTCCCGACAAAGGAACCACCTTCAAAGAACAAGCCAAACTATCAACCTCTTCAGAGCCCTTTGCAGATGTAATAAAACTGACAGCCCCCTTAATAACCCCATTTTCTGTAAACCTTGTATTTTCCAGAACCGCATCAGGGAGCATACCTATGGCAGCAAGGTCTTCAGGAGGAAGAGACGCACCAAAAGAACCGGTAATTACAACTTCTGATAAATCTTCCCAGCTCACTCCTGAACGTTGCAACAGAACTTCTATACCACCCCTTATACCGGCCTTTGCCAACTGAACTCCCCTTATATCACTCTGGCTAAGGGAGATAGAATTATACGCATCCTGATACAGCACAAAATGCCGTTCATTGTTAATTTCCCTCAAATGATTGGCAAGGAAAGAAGAAACGTCTTCCGGATGACGCAGAAAACCTGTGGCGTCCAAAACCCCTTCATGGAGAAGCGTAGAAATAAGACTGATAACTCCTGAACCGCATATTCCTACCGGACTCTTATCATCAACAGTTTTTAAATTGAGGCGTTCATTATCAACCGAAACTTTCAATATGGCTCCGGGCAAAGCTGCCATACCTGAAGAGAGATTACCTCCTTCAAAAGCAGGTCCAGCAGCAGCGGAAGTAGCCCAGACAGCTTTCCCATTAGTAAGAGCGATCTCGCCGTTTGTGCCAAGAT
>WQYY01000018.1 GCA_009780995.1 Desulfuromonadales bacterium | reverse complement strand
CACAGATACAGGGAACAATAGTCCACTTCACCAGCGCTAACTTCACAACAAGCGGAGACAGCTTAGGAGTAGAACAAAGAGCCAGCAGCAGCTATGACATAAGAGCGGGAATAGTAGCGGGGAAAAGCATAGCAACCGATAGAGCCGGTATATTCCAGCCCTACATCAAAGGAATGTACGGACAAACCTGGACAGACGGAGGAGATGTAAACATAAACGGAGAAAACTTCAAAGGGAACTCAGCCGGGAACCGTTATGAAATAGGTGGAGGTATAGTATGGCAGGTAACAGGAGACAAGCAATTCTATGCAGATTATGAATACATAAAAGGACCAAGGATAGAAGTGCCTTGGAAGGCTGATGCCGGTTTCAGGGTTGTTTGGTAGAAGTTATCTAATTAGATGATGATAGAAAAGGGGGCTTATTGCCCCCTTTTCTATGACTTCGGATTAAATAGTGTGGAGTTAAACATTGAACACGTGGTGGCGACCATTGGACGTCCGCCATTCTTCCAGATGGAGGAGAATATTGTAGGGGCGCACAGTGTGCGCCCGATAACAAATAAACCCCCTCGCAGAGGCACAGAGATCACAGAGAGATAAAATTAACTTCAAACTCTAAACCTAAAAGTAACATTATTGCCTAATACTACAAATACTCAATGTTGCCTTAGCTTATTTTTCAATGCCTTAATTTCAATGAGCTGGGGTACTACCTAAGTCTATAGGCTTTGATGACATTATCATGGCATTTAAAAAATTGCCTAATTCTCTATTATCTCCTCTCGCTTCATAACGAGGGATATCAGGAATAAGAAGCCACAAAGGACTAATCTAACGGGAGAGACATCTGTACCCAGTTCGACTGTTTTATTTTTGGACCGGGATAATACTTGGGGCAGGACGCAATAAGGACAAAGTCCGGCTGTTTACACCTGCGACGGCAGGATTTACACAGCCGGTTTGCTTTGTCCGTTGTTTGCTTCATATAGATTCCTAAAGTTTTGTTATCCAACCGAATTGGTCAGAAACAGCTCCGCTTTGAATACCGGTAAGAGCATCATAAAGCTTTTGAGTAACCTTACCAACTCTACCGTTTCCTATGGTCAGAGCTTCTTCTTTATAACCAAGGATGTCAACCGGAGATATAACAGCTGCTGTTCCGCTTCCGAATGCTTCGGTTGTTTTTCCGCTCTTTATATCATCTATAAGAATATTAACATCAATCTTTTTCTCTTCAACAGCGTAGCCAAGTTTTTTAGCGAGGGCGATAACAGAATCTCTTGTTATTCCGTGAAGAATTGAGCCGTCAAGAGCAGGAGTAACAATGGTATCTCCATATACAAAGAACATATTCATGGATCCGACTTCCTCTATATATCTCTTTTCCGCACCATCGAGCCAGAGTACCTGCTCATATCCTTTGTTATTTGCGTCAAGGCCTGCTTTAAGAGAACTTGCGTAATTTGCTCCAGTCTTTGCTTCGCCTGTTCCCCCTTGAGCTGCACGGACATATTTGTCTTCAACCATGATCTTCACAGGTTGAAAGCCGCTAGTGTAGTAAGCTCCTACTGGAGAAAGTATTACATAAAAACAGTAGCTCTCTGAAGGGTGTACCCCAAGAAAAGGGTCAACAGCTATCATCGTAGGCCGTACATAGAGAGCAGTGCCTGGCGATGTCGGTATCCAATCCTTTTCCAGACGAACAAGCTCTTCAATTCCTTTTATAAAAAGTTCTTCAGGAACCTGAGGCATACATAGCCTTTCAGCAGACCGGTTAAGTCTCTTCAAGTTCATATCAGGACGGAACAATACAACACTTTCGTCTTTCCACTTATAAGCTTTAAGCCCTTCAAAAATCTCCTGAGCATAGTGCAGAACCGTACATGCAGGATCCATAATAAACGGCTGATACGGTTGGATTCTCGCGTCATGCCAGCCCTGGGTTGGATTCCAGTCGGCGATAAGCATTCTGTCGGTAAAAAGTTTTCCAAAGCCAAGTTTGCTTTCATCGCTGTATTTTGGCTTCATCTTTTCCGGCGGAAGGGGGAGTATCTTTATATCCATTTTAAGTTACCTCTTGGGAGCGGGATTGCTCATGTTCTATAAACTAAAAAATTAACATATCAGAAAAACAGGGGCAAGTATTTATATGTTTGCGACCTATATCTGTAATGATATAATAAAGGGCATCGGACGGCCAATGGCCGCCCCTACGATGTTGACTGTCATTAATCAATTTAAAATTGTAGATATTATGCGAGTTCTGCCAGAAAGAAAAGATATCCGGTTGAAAGATTACAATTACAACCAAAACGGCGCGTATTTTATAACTGTGTGTACAAAAGACCGCGCGGAATTATTCGGAAGAATTATTGTAGGGGCGGCCATTGGCCGTCCGCTTGGAATTACCTATGACAACATTTGCAGTAAGTGAAGAAAAGCAAAAACTTCTTAAGGAGAGAATGCAGGAAGTAGGCCTTAAGGAAGAAGATATAGAAGAGAGTTTTGTCCGCTCTTCCGGTAAAGGTGGGCAGCATGTCAACAAAACGTCTACCTGCGTAAAGCTTAAACATAAACCTACAGGGCTTGCAGTTACCTGTATGAGGGAGCGGAGCCAATCTATTAACCGGTTTATTGCGAGAAGGGAACTGGCTGAGAAACTTGCGGAAAGTATGGGACTGGTCTCAGTTAAAGCGACAAAGGCTGATAAGATAAAGCGTCAAAAAGCCCGTAAAAAGAGGCGGACAGCGAAAAAACTTGAAACAGCATCTAATGAGTAGAGATGGAGATATATGGAAAGAGAAGCGCTGAAACATCTTGAATTTGACAAAGTATTGGCCAGAATTGCCGGTTTTGTTAACAGCGACCTTTCGGCAGAGATGGTGGGAGAGATAAGCCCTTTTAAAGAGAAAGAAGAGGCTGAACTGCGGTTTGGCCAGGTTGATGAGATCAGAAAACTAAAGCAGTTGCGGATCTCTCTTCCTCTTATCCCTTTTGAGGATATAAGCCATGCTTTGATGCTGGCACGGCCAAAAGGGGCTGTCCTTCAGCCATCTGAGCTTTTCAGATTTATTCCTGTTTTCCGCATAGGTGTGGGGATTAGCAAGCAGTGCGGCTACAGAACTGATATTCCTCTTTTAAAAGCTGTAGCCGGAGGGATTACAGGATTTCCTGATATTCTTGAATCTCTTGAACATTCCCTTGATATTGATGGTGGCCTCCTTGATACGGCGTCAAAACTTCTGGCGGACATAAGAAGGGATAAAAAACAACTTATTGCCAATATAAGGAAGCGTCTGGAGGAGATAGTCAGAGAGCGGCAGGTAGCCATATTTCTACAGGACGACTTTATAACTCAGCGTAACGGAAGGTGGGTTATACCTGTAAGAATGGATTCAAAAGGAATGGTACCGGGAGTTGTTCATGATGTTTCTAACTCAGGGGAGACGGCTTTTATGGAGCCTATAGAGATCATAGGCCTTGCGAATGAGTTGGAGAACCTTATAGCTGAAGAAAAAAGCGAGGAGATACGCATCCTTCGTGAAATCACCTCATGGATTAGGGAAGACGCCGCTGCAATTCAGAATGAATTTGAAATTATCATCGAACTGGACAGGCTTAACGCAATAGCCTCTTTTGCGGATATGCTCCAATGTGAAACCCCTCTGCTTAGCAATGAATTAACCATTGATATTAAAGCCGGTAAACATCCTGTGCTTCTTCTTATGGAAAAAGAGCTTGGTGGGAAAGAGGTTGTTCCTCTTGATATAAAACTTGGCGGGGGCTCAAAAAATAGAATCCTTGTAATCACAGGTCCTAACACGGGAGGGAAAACCATAGCCTTAAAAAGCATCGGCCTTCTTATTATGATGGCAACTTCAGGGATTCCTGTTCCTGCTTCGGGAGGCTCTGTTTTCCCCATGCTTGATAATCTTCTGGCAGATATAGGCGATGAACAGTCCATAGAAGAGAGCCTTTCCACATTTTCCGCCCATGTAAAAAGAGTTTCCAAAATTCTTTCTCTGGCCAATAAAAAAACAGTAGTTCTTCTTGATGAACTTGGTACAGGTACCGACCCTCTCCAGGGGGCGGCCCTTGCTTGCGGTATACTTTCCGATCTTTATCAAAAAGAGGCGATGGTAATAGCGACAACCCATCTTACAGACATTGTAGCCTATGTTCACCGTAAAGATGGTATGGTCAACGGTTCTATGGAGTTTGACAGCAAAACTCTCTCACCTATGTACAGGCTTACCATAGGTGAACCGGGGCAATCCCATGCACTGGATATAGCCAGGCGCTATGGAATGCCTGATAATGTTCTGGAGACAGCAAAAAGTCTTACAGGGCGCTTTGAATCGGACTTTTATAATATTCTTAACGAGCTGAAGGAGAAGAAAGAAAAGCTTAGCGAGATGCTGGCAGAGCTTAATACAAAGGAATCCAGACTAAAGGAAAAAGAAAAATCAATCGCAGTCAGGCTTGCCTCCATTGAAACCGAGCGGCAGGAACTGCGGCGCAAGGGCGTGGAAGGAGCTAAAGAGCTATTACAAAAAACAAAGCATGAATTAAACCGGATTATTGAGGAAGCCCGTAAAGAGAAGCGAAAAGATGCCAGAGAAAAACTGATGAATGTTGAGCACGAACTGAACAAGCTTGATATTGCATTTCCTTCTAAGACGCTCTCTTATGAAGGGTTTAAAGTTGGGGCTAGGATTCATGCGGATTCTCTGGGGAGTGACGCTACCATTCTTTCTGTTGATGAGCGTCAGAAGCGCTGCAGAGTCAGGGCGGGAAATATTGAAGTAGAGATACCTTTTGCAGGAATTTCAGAAGCCAGAGGGAAAGAGGGCAAACCTAAAGAGGGGCGCAAAAAGCTATTTAACCATAAACTGGCTAAAGATGACGCTGAAACGGAACTGAATCTGATCGGCCAAAGAGTTGATGATGCTATCCCTGCTTTAGAGCGCTTTATTGACAGCGCATCACTGAATAATATTACTGAAATAAGGATAATTCATGGAGTAGGAACTGGCGCCCTGATGCAGTCTGTACATAAATATCTTGATGCAAGCCCTTTTATTGCAAGTTATAGAAAGGGAGAGGGGTTTGAAGGAGGAGAGGGAGCGACGGTTGCCAGGCTTGTGTGACGGCGCAGATTAAGGGCCATCTATTATGTGACGCAGACTTTTGGCCATACTTGTTCAGTGTGGAGTTTGGAGTGTGAAGAGTGGAGTTATGAAAATCAAGCTCGGTTGGACTAAAATATAAATTGGTCGAAAGCCAGCGAGGTCAGATATAACTTGAGGTTATAAGTAAAAAAAGCAATTAGTCGCTCAGCTAAAGAGAAACAAAAACATAAACTGCAAAGAACGCAAGGGATACGCAAAGGTCACAAAAAAAAGACGTCATTCCGGGCTCGCCCCGGAATCCCCTCCTCGTGGGAGATTGCGGCTCGGAGGCCGCAATGACAATAGCGTTCTTTGCGAAACCTTTGCGCACCTTGCGGTTAAAAGAAATAAAAGGTTTTCTCTGTGGTCTCTGTGTCTCTGTGAGAAACAAAAAAACAGGTATCCAGAAGCCGCAAAAACAAATTGGTCGAAAGCCAGCTAGATCAGGTATAATCTGAGCTGATAGGTAAAAAAAGCAATTGGTCGATTAGCTAAAGAGAAGTGTGTGACCTTGGGTTTTGAGCCATATATCAATTCAGTGTGGATAGAGGGTTTTAACTCCACACTCCACACTTCACACTACACACTATTTTATTGCCAAAGTCATAAAAACATGTTCAAAAATTCTTCCTCAGTAAGAACCGTAACCCCCAACTGCAAAGCCTTATCAAGCTTGCTTCCTGCTTCTTCTCCCGCAACAACATAGTCAGTTTTTTTGGATACTGAGCCGGACGCGTTCCCACCCTCGTTTTCTACCATTTTTTGAGCATCATTTCTCGTGAGAGTCGGGAGAGTACCTGTAAATACAAAGGTTTTACCTGTAAAACGGCCGCCGATTCTCTTTTTGGCTTCAGACGGAGTTACTCCTGAAGCCAGGAGTTTTTCAACTGTTACACGGTTATCCTGGTCATTGAAAAATTCGGAAATGCTCTCTGCGACTTGCGGCCCTATTTCGCGTATGGCAAGCAGTTCTTCTTCCTTTGCGGTTATTACATTTTCTAAGGTCCCGAAAGATTCTGCCAGGAGCTTTGCGGTGTGTTCCCCGACGTGACGGATCCCCAAAGCAAACAGGAAAATCCCCAATTCACAGTTTTTGCTTTTGGAGATAGCATTAAGAAGATTGTCCGCCAGTTTATCTCCCATTCTTTCGAACTTCATAAGATCTTCTTTTGTAATGCTGTAAAGGTCTGCAATGCTTTTAACAATGCCAAGCCTGAGCATCTGGTCAATATACTTTTCTCCAAGGCCTGTTATATCCATGGCATTACGGGAAGCAAAGTGGATTATGGACTCTTTTATACGAGCAGGGCAGTCAAGGCTCAGGCAACGTATTGCCACTTCTCCGGGGATCTTCACCACTTCAGAGCCGCATTCAGGGCATTTGACAGGTCTAGGGAATATTCTTTCCTCTCCTGTACGTTTATCTGTCAGAACCTTCACAACTGCCGGTATAACATCACCTGCGCGCTCTATAATAACGTTGTCTCCGACTCTTATGTCTTTCCGCTCAACTTCCTCCCAGTTATGGAGAGTCGCTCTTGAGACTATAACTCCTGATATCTCCACAGGCCTAAGGTTTGCCGTAGGGGTTATAACGCCTGTACGCCCTACAGATGGTATAATGCTTTCAATGACTGTAACAGCCTGCCGTGGCGGGAATTTCCATGCAATAGCCCATCTTGGAGAGCGGCTTTTATCTCCCAATTCTCTCTGCATGCCGAAATCATCAACTTTTATAACGACGCCATCTATTTCATATGGGAGGGAATCCCTTTTGTTTTCTATATTATTGTAAAACTTTATTGCTTCGTTTATTCCTGAAACCCTTTCTATAAGAGGGTTGACAGGAAGCCCGAATGTTGAAAGGGTTTCAAGGAGCTTGGATTGGGAAGGGAATTTTATTCCTTCTGTTTTCCCGATTGCGTAGCAGAATATAGTCAAAGGCCTGTGAGCGGTTATTGTAGGATCCAGTTGCCGCAGAGAGCCGGCAGCCGCGTTACGGGGGTTTGCAAAAGGGGGCTCTCCGTTTTCTTCCCTTGTTCTGTTAAGTTCCCTGAAAGGTTCAATAGGCAGGTATACTTCTCCGCGGATTTCAATAAGAGATGGCGGAGCAGGGCTTTTAAGATGTTTCGATATGTCTTTAACAGTTTTTAGGTTTGCGGTTATATCTTCTCCTGTTTCACCGTCTCCCCGTGTGGAGCCTTGAGTAAAAGTTCCGCTTTTGTAAATAAGCTCCACAGCCAGGCCGTCCATTTTAGGTTCGCATACATACTCAATTACTTTTTCTGCAGGGATTCCGAGAAAACGTTTTATACGCTCATCAAAGGCTATAATATCTTCTTCTGAAAATCCGTTTTCCAATGATAGCATCGGGAGGGAATGCTTTACCTGCAGGAATTTATCCGCCGCTTTTCCACCGACCCTGGTTGTGGGGGAATCAGGCCTAGCCAGGTCAGGATATTCTTCTTCAAGCAGTTTTAGTTCCTGGAAAAGGGCGTCATATTCCGCGTCAGTGATTTCAGGCGCATCGTTTTCGTAGTAAAGCCGGTTATGCCTGGCTATTTCGTTATAAAGAAATTCTATTCTGGCGGCTGCTGAGGGGTTATCCATGTGACTGCTCCGAGTATTTTAGAAATAAATTAATTTATTATAAAGCAGATCGTAACTTAATGCTTTAAAAAATTAGAGATAATGTCATATGAATAGACAGTAAAAAACTATTGACTTTTTGTTTTCACTCCGTGTATAATAAAAACATAAGTAAAGAGGTGAGGTATGAATATAGTTGAAATTTACGAAAAATTTCCAAAGCAAAGCGATTGTATAGAGTTTTTAGAAACCATCAAATGGGAAAATCAACCTACTTGCCCGTATTGTAGTTCTAAACAGCATACGTCTAGAAAAGATGGCAAGTACAACATGAATCGCTATCATTGCAATACCTGTAATACTGATTACACTGTTTTAATTGGAACAATTTTTCAAAACACAAAATTGCAGCTACAAAAATGGTTTTTAGCTATTTGCCTTATACTCAATGGGGAAAAAGGCATATCATCAAGACAACTATCAAGGGATTTAAAAGTCACAAAAGATACGGCTTGTCTAATTCAATTGAGGGTAAGAGAAGTCATGAAACAAAACCATGAATTATTGTTAGACATTGTGGAAATGGGCGAAACATGCATCAATGGCAAACAAAGAAAAAACAAAATATCTTGATAAATATGTTGATGAATTTTGCTACAAATAAAACAATAGAAAAAATAAATGTGATTTTGGCTTATTTTTAGATTTAGCAACGGAGGTATAGAATGAGTGAGAATAAGAAAAAAATGTCTAAAGCTCTTTATAGTGGCAAATTACCAATAGCAGGATTGGAATTAGATTGTGCTGTTTTAGACGATGGAACTAGAGTTTTAACGCAAGCAGCAGTATTTAAAGCATTTGACAGACCAAGAAAAGGAATGAACTCGCGACTAGAAATTGATGGGACCAAGATGCCTCCTTTTTTGGCTGCTAAAAACCTTGAAAGTCTTATAGGTAAAGAAATTTTGGAGTGGACCACGCCTGTAATTTATGCAGATGGGAAGCAAAAAAAAAGTGGATATAGAGCAGAGATTTTACCCGCAATGTGCGATTTGTATTTAACCGCACGCCGTCAAGAAATTTTAACGCCAACACAAATGAAATTTGCTGAACTATCAGAAATTTTGTTATCAGCTTTCGCTAAAGTTGGCATTATTGCCCTTATTGACGAAGCTACTGGCTTTCAATATGATAGAAAACATGATGCTTTACGCATTTTACTTGAACAATATATAGCAGAGGGATTACAGAAATGGGTCAAAAAGTTTCCTGACGTATTTTTTGGTGAGCTTGACAGATTATATCAAAATGAAAAAACAACATCTCGTACAAGGCCAAAATATTATGGAGGTTTTATAAATACGTACATTTATGACCCAATAGAAAACGGATATGTAAAAGATGAGTTGAATAAAAAAAACATAAAAGATGATGGGAAAAGAAAAGCTAGATTTCATCAATGGCTTACAGAATTTGGTAGCAGTCAATTAACTTTGCAAATAGGTAGAGTTATGGGTGTTATGGAAACTTGCGCGAATATGCGACTATTTAAAGATAAAATAGCTAGACAAAAGCAATTAGCTATTCAGCCTGAGTTATTTGATACGGAAGAATCTAAATAATAGTAATAAATTTACTGCTTACCTATATGATATTATTTGACGAGACAATATAAATAAATTTTAAAGGGGAATGTTAAGTATGCAGATAAAGGATCATAATAAAGTCACAGGTTTTTCCGGTAATGAAATCTTCTGTCTCGACAAGCTTGGATACAGAGCCGGCCAGTTATGTCTTGGAAATAATGTAATTGCCATGGGGGTTGGCCGGGGCATTGGTGCTGGTTTATCAAACCTTGCAGGCGGAGAGATCACAGAGATCACGAAAATTGTTCATGATGGCCGTAAAATGGCTTATGACAGAATGATGGAAGAGGCGTCAAGGTATGGCGGAGTTGGCCTTGCAGGGGTAAGCTTTGACCTCATAAATCATGTAGGGAATTTTGAATTTATTGCTCTTGGTTCAACGATTCATCAGCCTGGTATGGATCAGGAAAATATGTCCTTTTCTACCTCTGCTAATGCCCAGCAGCTATATTGCCAGCTTGATAGTGGTTTTACACCTCACAGCTTTGTTTTCGGAAATGTTGCTTACTCTATAGGTGTAGGTGGAAATATTGGCGGCGCTTTTCGCGGTCTTAAGCGCGGTGAAGTGCCTCAATTCACTGAGATTTTTGACAGGACAAGACATCTTGCTCTTTCACGTATTAAAGATGAGGCGAAACGTGCCAATGCCAACTCTGTAATAGGTATTGAGACTTCGATAATGTCTCTTTTCGGAGCACAGGAGATGATGATGATCGGTACAGCCTCCAGTCATCCTTTGCTGGAAGGGTACGCAAATGACCCTGTTACATCTGACCTTACAAATGAAGAGTTATGGAACCTGGTAAATATAGGTTATATGCCTCTGCAGCTGGTTATGGGGGTTTCCGTATACTCTCTCGGATTTGCTTCAGGTATTGCTTCTTCTATTAAAAGCCTTGTGGGAGGCCATATAGAGACATTAACTGAACTTCTTTACGAGGCCAGAGAGAAGGCTTTTGAGCGGGTACAGAATGCTGCCCAGGAGTGTGGCGCCGACGAGGTTGTCGGGGTTAAGACTTATATTTATGATCTTGGCCGTGGTTTGGTTGAGTTTATGGTTATAGGAACCGCTGTTAAGAAGATGGAGGGGGCTTCAACACATAAGGATACACTGCCGCCACAGGCTATTATTCAGGATAGTGATACTTTTGTAGATGATACTATGGGTAAGAGTACAACTCTTAACTTTAATACCAAGCGGACTTCCGCAACACTTATGCAAAAAGGGCCACTTTCCCTTATTATTTCGATTATCGTAATTTTGTTCTACCTCTTTATCTTTATTGTATTAAGACATCATTAATGCTTAAAGATCGTGCTTCAAAGATGAAAGGGGTGGTATGGCTGGCTTTGGCGTGCTTTATAGGCGTGCTTTTTGCCTTTGGCTTATCACCCCTTGCTCATGTTATCCCATGGAGTTTTGAAAAGAGAGTAGGAGATTTTCTGGCTGTCTCACAAAAGGATTCCCCAAATAACCCAAAAGCGGAAGCTATCCTCCAAAAGCTGGTTAACAGGATTTATCCTGTTAGTCCAAGTGATAAAAATTTTTCAATTGACGTTAAAGTGGTAAAAAACCCTGAAGTAAATGCGTATGCTACTTTAGGAGGTAGAATATATGTTAATTCAGGGCTCCTTGAACAGGCTGAATCTCCTGAGGAACTTGCGGGAGTTCTGGCCCACGAGATTACCCATGTTGAGCATCGTCACCTTATGGAAGGGGCTTTGGTTCATCTGGCCACTTATGAAGGTATAAGACTGCTGTTTAATTCAAGCTCTTCTCCCGTTGAATGGGCAAATTTTTTCGCAAAGATGAGTTTTACACGCTCTCAGGAGGCTGAAGCTGATAAAGGGGCGCTTATGAGGCTGCAAAAGGCATCTGTGGATAATAGGGGGTTCAGAAGGTTTTTTGAAAGAATGGAGTCTTCAGAAAAGATGCCTGGTTTCTTCTCTGACCATCCTGCCGATAGTGACAGGATAAATATGGTGAAAAGTTTTCCCAATGGTCATACAACGCCTATTATGACCGGTGAAGAGTGGAAGATACTAAAAAACTATGGCCAAAGTAAATAAAGCCTGTGTTATAAAATTTATGAGATATAGTAATTTGCAATAAGTTGATAGTCCCGGTGTTTTTATTGGTAAAAAATAAAAGGATATAGTAAATTTGAGTAACTTGTAAGCCGGAGTATTATTTTGAATATACTCCGGTTTTTTACGGCTAATAATTTTGCAATATTGGAAAACAATTTTATACTCTGATTTATTGTAACTTTTTTCCGGTTAGACTTTCTAAGTATATTATCTGTGTTACTCCGTATGAAAGGCCATTTATTATGTTTATTTCTACAGAGGTTCAGGAAGAGCCGAAGCGAACAGATTCAGGTAAAAAAGGTAAAGGCAGACGTTGGTGGGTATTAGGTATAGCGGTGATCATACTGGTCGTCGTTTTTTTTGTTTATAAAGATAAAAAAGCTGCCTCATCCAGAGCTGGCGCAGGGAAACAGACTCAAGCTGTGCAGGTTACCGCGATAGCCGCCAAAGAAGGGGTTATAAACTCATTTCTTAATGGCCTTGGCACTGTAACGCCTGTAAATACCGTTATTGTAAAATCCATGGTAGATGGCCAGTTGATGGAGATTCATTTTAAAGAAGGGCAATATGTCCAAAAAGGAGCATTATTGGCCCTTATTGATCCAAGGCCGTTCCAGGTGCAGCTCACACAAGCCCAGGGCCAACTGATGAGAGATCAGCAGCAACTCAGCAATGCCCGTTTAGATCTCCAGAGATATAAGCAGTTATGGAGCCAGGATTCTATCCCTAAGCAGCAGCTTGATACCCAGGTGGCTCTTGTAGGCCAACTTGAGGGTGTGGTAAAAACGGATAAAGGTGCGGTTGACAGCGCAAAACTACAGCTTATTTACTGCCGTATAACAGCGCCGGTAAGTGGGCAAGTCGGCCTCAGGCAGGTAGACTTGGGGAATATAATTCATACAACTGATACAAATGGCGTGGTTGTTATTACCCAGGTCAGCCCTATGACTGTTATTTTTCCTATTCCTGAAGATAGTCTTTCACAGGTTTTGTCAAAGTTTAGGGGTAATGCCAAGATTGTTGTAGATGCTTTTGACAGAGAGAATAAACAGAAACTTTCAACAGGAGTACTTCAGAGTATTGATAACCAGATTGATACCACAACAGGGACTGTAAGGCTCAGAGCAGCTTTCCAAAACGATAAGAATGAGCTTTTCCCTAACCAGTTTGTTAATGCCCGCCTTCATCTTGAGACCTTTAATGACGCTATAATTGTTCCGACAGCAGCTATTCAACATGGTAATGACGGTACATTTGTATATATTGTTAATAACGATAAGACAGTCAGTGTACGCCCAATAACCGTAGGTATTACTGAAGGTGACAATGTCTCCATCACAAAAGGGGTCGCAAATGGGGACTTGGTAGTTATTGAAGGTTCTGAGAAGCTTCGTGACGGGACTAAGGTTGACGTCAGAGAGGCTGATCAGTCTGACAAAAAAGGTAATGGTAACGATTTAAAACAGCCGCAGAAGAAGACCGCTAAATAAAGATGGGTTCCGATTTTTGCACCTAGCCGTGTTGGCTACGTCGCAGGTCGCTCAACGATTGTAGGGGCGATCATTGATCGCCCGTGTTATCAGGCGCACACTGTGCGCCCCTACATATGCAGCATATGACCAAAAGCCGAAGTCATATAAAGGTTTTAGATGAACTTCTCACGAATATTCATAATCCGTCCTGTTGCTACAACTCTTTTGATGATAGCTGTTTTACTTGCCGGAGCTGTCGCTTATAAACAACTTCCTGTATCAGCTCTTCCTGAGGTTGATTATCCTACTATACAGGTAAGAACATTTTATCCGGGGGCAAGTCCTGATGTGGTGGCAACGTCAATAACCGCCCCTCTTGAGCGTCAATTCGGCCAGATGCCGGGCCTTACTGAGATGACATCCACAAGTTCCAGCGGGTGCTCTGTAATTACCCTTCAATTCAGCCTCTCTCTTAGTCTTGATGTGGCGGAACAGCAGGTGCAGGCGGCAATTAACGCGGGATATAATTTTCTTCCCACAGATCTTCCGAATCCCCCTGTTTACAGTAAAGTTAATCCGGCAGATAGCCCTATACTTACCCTTGCCTTAAGCTCGGATACAATTCCCCTCTACCAGGTGGAAGACCTGGCTGATACAAGACTGGCTCAGAAAATATCCCAGGTACCGGGTGTAGGCCTTGTAAGTATAAGCGGAGGACAGAGGCCGGCAGTAAGAATCCACGCAAATCCTACAGCTCTTGCAGCATATGGGCTTACTCTGGAAAATATCAGGAATTCTGTTATAGCGGCTAACGTGAATCAGGCAAAAGGCAGCTTTGACGGGCCCAGGCTGGCTTATATAATCGGAGCGAACGATCAGCTCTATTCCAGTGCGGACTTTAAACCTATTGTTATTGCCTATAGAAACGGCGCTCCTGTTTTTCTCTCTGATGTGGCAGATGTTATTGATGATGCTGAAGATATCAACCAGGCTGCCTGGATGAATGAGACTCCGGCTGTTATTTTAAATATTCAGCGTCAACCCGGTGCAAATGTTATTGATGTTGTAAACCGGATAAAACAGATTCTTCCCCAGCTTCAGGCTTCTATTCCGGCATCTGTTAAAGTTTCGATTCTTACAGATCGTACAACAACAATACGCGCATCAGTAGCTGACGTTCAGTATGAGCTTTTGCTTGCTGTTGCTCTTGTTGTTATGGTGATATTTCTGTTTTTACGAAATCTTCCCGCTACAACAATTCCGGCGGTTGCAGTTCCTCTCTCCCTGGTCGGTACATTTGGTATAATGCACCTTTTAGGTTTCAGCCTTAACAATCTCTCTCTTATGGCTCTCACCATATCAACAGGTTTTGTTGTTGATGATGCTATTGTTATGATTGAGAACATATCCCGTTATGTGGAAGAGGGAGAATCCCCTATGCAGGCTGCCTTAAAAGGGTCAAAGCAGATAGGATTCACCATCATTTCTCTGACGGTTTCTCTTATTGCTGTACTGATACCTCTTCTTTTTATGGGTGATGTAGTAGGCCGTTTATTCAGGGAATTCGCAATTACACTTGGTGTTACTATCATAATATCAGCCTTTGTTTCCCTTACTTTAACCCCTATGATGTGTTCCCGAATATTAAAGCATGTACCGGAAGAACGGCAGGGGCGCTTTTACCACTCTTCACAGAAATTTTTTGACCGTGTTATAGGATTGTACGGCACATCTCTTGCCTGGGTACTTAAACACCAAAAAGCCACGCTTTTTGTAGCTGTCGGAACCCTTGTTCTGACAGTGGTTCTTTATATTATTATTCCCAAGGGTTTTTTCCCTATTCAGGATACCGGCGTAATACAGGGGATTTCAGAGGCAAGGCAGTCTACATCCTTTGCTGCAATGGCTGAAAAACAGCAGAGACTGGCCTCAGTTATATTAAAAGACCCGGCAGTAGAGAGTCTCTCTTCTTTTATAGGGATTGATGGCATTAATACAACTCTTAACAGCGGAAGAATCCTTATTAACCTTAAGCCGGTTGATAAACGTGACGCAACCGCTACGGAAGTAATAAGACGGTTGCAGCCTGAATTGGATAAGGTCAGTGGCATAAGCCTTTTTATGCAGCCTGTACAGGATTTAACTGTTGATACTAAGGTGAGCCGTACACAGTTTCAGTATACGCTTGAAGATCCCAACAGTGACGAGTTAAAAACTCTTGCTCCTAAAATTATTGCAGCTATGAAAAAACTGCCTGAATTAAGTGATGTAAGCAGCGATCAGCAGGATGACGGACTTGCGCTTTTACTTAATATTGACAGGGTAACGGCGGCACGTTTTGGCATAACTACCCAAAATATTGATAATATCCTGTACGATTCCTTCGGACAGCGGCTTATTTCAACCATTTTTACCGAACTTAACCAATACCGCGTAGTTCTTGCTGTAAAACCCCAGTTCAGTGGTGGCCCCACAGGTTTGAATTCAGTCTATGTTAATGGCGGAAGCGGTACGCCTGTCCCCTTAAACACCATGATAAATGCCCAGGAGACCAGTAACCCTCTGGTTATTAACAGACAGGGACAATTCCCTGCTGTGACTACCTCCTTTAACCTGGCTCCCGGGCAATCCCTGGGAAGCGCGGTGGATGCTATTGAGTCTGCCATGAAAAAACTTAAACTTCCGCAAAGTTTAACAGGAACTTTTGAAGGAACAGCTGCAGCGTTTAAAGCATCTCTTACAAATGAACCGATCCTTATTCTGGCTGCGTTGATAACGGTTTATATTGTTCTTGGCGTTCTTTATGAAAGTTTCATACATCCTATTACAATTCTTTCTACCTTACCTTCTGCAGGTGTCGGGGCTGTTCTTTCCCTTATGCTTTTCAGAATTGACCTTAGTGTAATTGCAATTATAGGCATTATCCTTCTTATAGGGATTGTTAAGAAAAACGGCATTATGATGGTAGACTTTGCTATTGATGCCGAACGTAATGAAGGGAAGCCCCCTGAAAAAGCTATATATGAAGCTTGTCTCTTACGTTTCCGCCCGATTATGATGACAACGATGGCTGCTATTTTAGGAGCTCTGCCTCTTGCTCTTGGGCGGGGAGAAGGAGCCGAGTTGCGGCGGCCTCTGGGGATAACCATTATTGGCGGCCTTTTAATAAGCCAGGTGCTTACCTTATATACAACTCCGGTTATATACCTTGCCTTTGACAGAATAGCTCAAAGAAAACGGAAAAAACAGGCAGTGGAATCGCAATGAATATCTCTGCCCCTTTCATAAGAAGGCCGGTAGCGACAACACTTATTACAATAGGGGTACTTCTTGCAGGTTGCGTTGCGTACCGTCTTTTACCTGTATCACCTCTACCTCAGGTTGATTTTCCTACTATATTTGTATCCGCGGCTCTTCCGGGAGCAGACCCTGAAACAATGGCGACTTCTGTAGCAGCCCCTCTTGAGCGGCAGTTCGGACAGATAGCCGGTGTAACGGAAATGACCTCCACAAGTCAAAGAGGTTCCACAGGGATAGTTTTACAGTTTGACCTTAACAGAGATATTGATGGAGCTGCCCGAGATGTTCAGGCTGCTATTAATGCGGCTCGAGGGAATCTCCCAAGTAACCTTCCCAGTAATCCCAGCTATAGAAAAATAAATCCTGCTGATGCCCCTATTATGATTCTGGCGCTTACTTCTGACACAATGACCAAACCACAGATGTACGATGCTGCTTCTTCCATATTGCAGCAGAAACTTTCACAAATTAAAGGTGTTGGTCAGGTTTTTGTCGGCGGGAGTTCCCTTCCTGCTGTTCGGCTGGAACTTAATCCTCTTGCGCTTAATAAGTACGGTGTAGGCCTTGAGGGGGTCAGGAATACAATAGCTGCGACAAATGTAAACCGTCCGCGAGGTGAGCTTACTTCCGGAGGGAAAAGCTGGGAAATCATGGCAAATGACCAGCTAAGAAAGGCTAATGATTATTTACCCCTTGTAATAAACTATCAAAAAGGGTCTGCCCTCCAGATAAAGGATATTGGAGCGGCTGTAGATTCTGTTGAAGATATACGTACAGCAGGCCTTGTAAATGGTAAGCCTGCAATTATGGTTATTGTATTCAGGCAGCCTGGAGCAAATATAATTGAGACTGTGGATAATGTGAATGCTGTCTTGCCTCAACTGTCAGCAGCCCTTCCCGCAGCTATAAATCTTCAAGTCGTGTCGGACAGAACACCTTCTATTCGCGCATCTCTTCGTGATGTTCAGATAACTCTCATTATATCGTGTATTATGGTTCTGCTGGTTGTTTTCTGGTTTTTGCGCAGTCCGCGGGCAACCTTTATACCCGGGGTAGCTGTGGGAGTCTCTATTATAGGGACATTTGGCGTAATGTATCTGTTTGGGTACTCTTTGGATAACCTCTCTCTTATGGCGCTTACCGTTGCTACCGGTTTTGTTGTGGATGACGCTATTGTTGTACTTGAGAATATAAGCCGCTACAGAGAACATGGGGAAACAGCATTTCAGGCGGCTCTTGATGGTTCTAAGGAGATATCTTTTACGGTTCTTTCTATGAGCACATCTCTTGTTGCCGTATTTATACCGATTCTTCTTATGGGAGGGATTGTAGGCCGTCTTTTCCGTGAATTTGCAATGACCCTTTCCATAGCCATTATGGTGTCACTTGTTGTTTCTCTGACTGTTACGCCTATGATGTGCGCCACTTTTTTGAAAGAAGAGAAAGAACGGCACGGTTTTATATACAGAATTAGTGAAAATATGTTTAAAGCTCTTCACAATGGTTATGACAGATCTCTTAAATGGGCGTTAAATCATTCAAGAATTATGCTTTTGATGCTGATTGTAACAATAGCGGTTAACATTTATCTGTTTATTATTATTCCGAAGGGATTTTTTCCGGAGCAGGATACCGGCAGACTTATAGGTAATGTCCAGGCTTCTCAGGATATTTCATTTCAGGCTATGCAGGGTAAACTTTCAAGAATTGTGGAAATTATAAAAAATGATCCAGGTGTCCAGTATGTAGTCGGTTTTACCGGAGGCGGTGGAGCTGGCGGAGCTACAACAAATACAGCGAGAATGTTCATAGCCCTTAAACCCTTTGGAAATAAATATGCAAATTCCAGTGCCGTTATGCAAAGGCTGCGTAAGAAGCTTCAAAAAGTTTCAGGAGCTCCTACATTTCTCACACCGGTACAGGATATAAGAGTGGGAGGGAGAAGCAGTAATGCCCTTTACCAGTATACCTTGCAGGGGGTAAATTTTCAGGAGCTTGGCGACTGGTCACAAAAACTTCTGCAAAAACTGAGATCTTCCAAAAAACTTAAAGATTTGAACAGTGATCAGCAGGACAAAGGACGGGAGGCAACCCTTGTTATTGACAGGAATACGGCCGGTAGGCTTGGTATAACTGCTCAGGCGATAGATAATGTTCTTTACGATGCTTTCGGTCAGAGACAGATATCTGTAAATTATACCCTTCTCAATCAGTACCATGTGGTAATGGAAGTTGATCCCAGATGGTGGCAGAATCCTGAAACTCTTCGGGATATATATGTCCCTTCATCTAACGGTACCCAGGTGCCACTCTCTGCCTTTACTCATTACGAACCTTCACACACCTCTCTTGCCGTTGCTCATCAGGGACAATTCCCGTCAATTACTCTTTCTTTTAACCTTGCTCCGGGTGTTGCTTTAGGTGATGGAGTAAAAGATATACAGGCGGCGGCAAGAGATATACATATGCCTGCTACTATAAGAGGGAGTTTTCAGGGGACTGCTCAGGCTTTTCAAGCTTCTCTGGCAAACCAGCCCATGCTTATACTGGCAGCGCTTTTCACTGTTTATATAGTTCTTGGTATATTGTATGAAAGTTATATTCATCCAATAACAATACTTTCAACACTTCCGTCAGCCGGCGTAGGGGCTGTGCTGGCCCTTATAATTTTTCGTACAGACTTAAGCCTTATCGCAATGATCGGAATAATTCTTCTTATAGGGATTGTAAAAAAGAATGGCATTATGATGGTAGATTTTGCCATCTCCACAGAGAGATTACATAATAAGAGCCCGAAAGATTCGATTTACGAAGCCTGTATGCTCCGTTTCCGTCCGATTATGATGACTACAATGGCCGCAATTCTTGGCGCAATTCCGCTTGCCGTTGGAAGTGGTGTCGGACACGAGTTGCGGCGGCCTTTAGGGATATCTATTGTCGGAGGGTTGATTCTAAGCCAGATGATGACCTTATACACAACACCTGTTGTATATCTTTATATGGACAGTTTACGCATGTGGATTGCAGGGAAACGGAATAAAGCTGCTGGATAAAGTGTGGAGGGTGAAGAGTGGAGTGTGGAGTTAAAACCGTTAAATAAAGGATTGTACGTAGGGGCGGCATTTTGCCGCCCGTTAAACAACACGGGAAGCAGAATGCTTCCCCTACGAGAGACACGATACGACGAAGGCAATGCAACAAATGATTATGTAGGGGACGACACCCTTGGCGTCCCGAAACAAAACACGGGTCGTCGAGGACGCCGACCCCCACAAGAAAGTGGTTTATGATTTTAACTTCACACTCCACTCTTCACACTCCACACTGAATAAAAGAGGTAGATATATGAATTGTTATAAAAAAATTCAGGGTACAGGAAGGTTATTATTACAAGGGTTATTCATCGCCTTTTTGCTATTCGTTGTTACAGCCTGCAGTGTTGGCCCAAACTATGTCAAGCCGGGTGTTACAGTCCCGCAAGCTTTCAAAGAAGAAAAAGGCTGGAAAGCGGCTTCTCCCAATGATGGGAAATTAGGGGGTAAATGGTGGGAACTGTTTGGCGATAATGACCTCAGTAAGCTGGTAGAGCAGGTTGAAGTATCGAATCAGAATGTTGCTGCTGCTGAAGCCAGTCTACGTCAGGCCAGAGCCATGGTAAAAGAAAGTCAGGCAGGATATATGCCTACTGTTGCTATCGGTTTTGGTGCCTCCAGAGGTAGAAATTCAAGCAATCTCGGTACAGCAGGGAATACTTCATCCACTTCATCTGATTTTTCCCTTCCTTTGGATTTTTCATGGGAACTGGATATATGGGGAAAAATCCGCAGAACTGTTGAGGCGAGCAAAGCCAATCTGCAATCAACATCTGCCAATTATGCATCTGTAAGGCTTGCGGCACAGGCTGAAGTTGCTCTGGATTATTTTCAAATAAGAACTATTGATGTTCAGAAACAGCTCCTTGATGAAACAGTTGATAACTATCAGAAGAGCCTTGATCTTACCAAAAACAGATATAATGCCGGTGTAGCGGCTAAAACCGATGTTTTGCAGGCAGAGTCACAGCTTAAAGCGGTTCAGGCACAGGTTCTTGATTTGGCTATACAACGTGCCCAGCTTGAGCACGCAATTGCCATCCTGATCGGTAAAGCTCCTGCTGATTTTTCTCTTCCTGTCATTACAACTATGCCAACACTTCCTGGCGTACCTGTTGGAGTTCCGTCTGAGCTTTTGGAGAGAAGGCCTGATATTGCCGCTGCAGAACGCCAGATTGCAGTTGCAAATGCCAATATAGGCGTTGCACAGGCAGCTTACTATCCAACAATAAGTATAAACGGTTCAATAGGATTTGAGGCTTCTGATATTGCCAAATTGTTTGCATGGCCCAGCCGTTTCTGGTCTCTTGGCGGGTCTGCTTCACAAACTCTATTTGATGGCGGTTTCAGAGGTGCTCAGAAAGAGCAGATGGAAGGAGCATATGACGCTACGGTTGCTACTTACCGCCAAACTGTTCTAACGGCTCTTCAGGAGGTTGAAGATAATCTGGTAGCTTTGAGAGTTCTTCAAGATGAACTTAAAGTGCTAAATGAATCTGCTGACGCGGCGCGTCAAACTACTGTAGCTACTATGAATCAGTATAAATCCGGTACAGTAGGTTACCTCAATGTTCTTGTCGCTCAGAGTACGGAGTTGTCTGCCAGGATTAATGTAATAAATGCGGAAGGACGGCAGTTTTCTGCTTCGGTTACGCTGATAAAGGCGTTAGGAGGGGGTTGGAACGTATCAGGCATGTGACGCAGGCTTTTGGCCATAATACGAAAAGTGTGAAGTGTGAAGAGTGGAGTTAAACCCACTAAATAAAGGGTTGTATGTAGGGGCGTACACTGTGCACTCGAAACAGCAAATAACAACCATGAAATACACGAAAAGCGCAAAAGAATTATTGCCTAATCCTCTCACTGCTTATACAATTAGGCAATCATATCTTAACCACATTTCTCATAGCACAATTTCTGTCAGCTGAGGTAGTACCTGAGCTCATGCATAACCATGATCAAATATCATGATAATATCAGCATTGCCTAATTCTACAACTGTTCATACAATTAGGCAATAATTGATATATCATCGTAAATAGATTCCGCTGCTTCTTGCTTCATAACGAGAGGCGCGAAAACATGTAAACCTAGGATACACCTGACTCTGTAGAGTTTTAACAAACTTAATGATACAGGATTTTGGTTTTAACTCCACACTCCACTCTTCACTCTTCACACTGAATAAGCCGCAAAGACACCCCAAAGCCGAAGCTATAAAAATGTTCTGGCTACAAAGGTGATTTCTAGCTATATTTAAACATTAAGTTTAATTTTATCTTTATTGTCGGAGGCATATCTGATTCCCTATCGTACTATTCTCAGGGCGTTTTGCCTTACAACCGCGCTCCTGCTAAGTGCCTGTGCGATTTTTCCTAATTCTTCACCAAGTTCAAAAATTGTTGAGCCGGACAAATTGAATATGGGAGGAAAGTTAAAACCGGCAGGTAGCGCTATGCCAGACTGGTTATCTCAGGATTGGTGGGAAATATATGGTGATCCTCAACTTGATAACTGGGTAGCTTTGGCTACAGAAGGGAGCCCTTCTATACATTTAGCCAAAGCCAGGGCGGCAGCGGTTGAAGCGGCAGCCGGTGTTGTCGGGTCTGCGCGTTTTCCTTCATTAGGTGCTAATGTAAGCTTAACAAGAGAGCGATTTACGGAAAATGAATTTATACCACCGCCGTACGCAGGGAATTGGGCATGGGAGAATATTGTTACTGCTGATCTTAGTTATGATTTGGATCTTTGGGGTAAAAACCGAAGTCTTTATCAAGGAGCGCTGGATAGTGTTCAACTTGCTAATGTAGAGACTCAGGAAGTTAAGCTTCAGATTGAAACGGCAGTTGTGCGGATGTATTTAAGGTTGGCGTTTCAGTTTGCTCTTAAAGATATTGCTGAAGATACCTTGAAGCAGAGAGAGCAGATGCTCAGCATATCAAAGAAACGCCTTAGGGCCGGACTTGGGAATCAACTTGAAGCCAGAGAGGCGGAGGCAAGAATCCCTGAAATAAGAATAGAGCTCAAAAAGATTGAAGAGACAATAAGTATTCTAAAAACAGAGCTGGCTGCAGTCGCAGGGAAAGGGCCGGGTGATGGTGAAGGCATAAAACGGCCGATTATTAAACTGGATTCTGTAATAAATGTTCCTGATAGTTTGCCTGCTGATTTCATTGGCAGGCGGCCTGATGTGGTTGCCGCACGTTGGAAGATTGAGGCTTCAAGTAAGTATATAGATGCCGCTAAAGCTTCATTTTATCCAAATATAAATCTTAGAGCTTTTGCCGGATGGCAATCTTTGGATTTTTCCCGTCTTTTCTCTATGAGTTCTCTGATAGCCGGTTTTGGCCCTGCCGTTTCACTCCCTATTTTTGAGGGAGGGAAGCTCAGGAGCCAGTTGAGGGTATCTGTAGCAGAGTACGATATTGCTGTTGAGAGTTATAATTCTACTATTGTATCGGCTTTGGAGAAGATTTCAAATCAGCTTGTTTCTCTCCAGTCCCTTGAACAGCAACGTACTGAGGCTGATAAATCTCTCTTAATAGCTATTAGAAGCTATGATATTGCTTTAAAGGAGTATAGGGCAGGACTTACTGATTTGCTGCACCTTCTGGAGGCGGACAGCAGGGTCTTAGCTGCAAGAAGAGAAAAAACAGTTGTTGAAGCTGCTTTTTTAGACACCTATGCTACTCTTATGCAGTCAATAGGCGGTGGTATACTTGTTTCTCTCCCTCCGAATTTGGGAGTAGCTGGGAAATGAAGAGCGGTTCCATCCATAATTTCGCCGCGGAGATCTGGAAAGAGTTTAAAGAGTGGGGCGTAACAGACGGAAAAGTATGGATATTCGTTTTTAAATCAACCCTTGCAGTTCTGTTGGCATTATGGATTTCTCTAAGGTTTAATTTTGCCCAGCCAAGTACTGCCATGATTACGGTTGTAGTTGTAATGCAGCCACAGACAGGGCTTGTTGTAGCAAAGAGCCTTTACAGGATTCTGGGTACGTTTGCAGGGGCTTTTGTAAGTATGATTCTGGTTGCTACCTTTGCTCAACAATCTGTCCTGTTTCTTCTTGGTCTTGCGACAT
>WQYY01000017.1 GCA_009780995.1 Desulfuromonadales bacterium | reverse complement strand
GTTGTGCGTTGTGCGTTGTGCGTTGTGCGTTGTGCGTTGTGCGTTGTGCCAAGCCCATGTTCCCTTTACCTTGCCTAACTATAGATAAATAAGATTTATAAGGTATTGTTAAAGTTTATGAAATCTAATGTTTTCTTGTCAAGCTTTTTTATAAACATTTTTTGATTTTTTTCGCTAAAGCCAAAAGCATTCATATTATTGCCTAATCCTATGATAAATTACAGGATTAGGCAATAATTGAATGGTTGCAATATATAGCCATAATTATCTATTAGCTCATGTATTACCTCAGTTAATAGAAATTGTACTATATAAAAAATGGTTAGAGCATTCTTGCCTAATTGTATAAACAATTAGAAAATTAGGCAAGAATGTGAAACGATAGTTAATTCTGGTTTCTCACAAAGACACAGAGTTCACAGAAAAATTCTTTTATTTCTTTTTACCGCAAGGTACACAAAGGTTTCGCAAAGAAGGCTATTACCACCCCGACTATTTCCAGACTTGCGAGGAGTGGCCAGGTCGCGAGCTGGGTGATTCTCGGGCGCACAATGTGCGTCCCTACATATAATGGCTTGAAAAGCTGAATTTTCATAACCGCAGGTCAACGACCTGCGGCTGAACAATCCTATTACACTCCTGCCTAAAAGGCAGAACTCTATTACCACTCGCTTATGAGTCAGAAGCAGCAAAGAAAGTCCTGCCTTTCAGGCAGATATTTTATTTTTTTTGTTTCCGCAGGCCAATGGCCTGCGGTTATGAAAATCAAGCCCTATCGGGCTAAAAACAAAAAAACCGAAGTCACACCTTCGTAATTATCCCTTCCGCAAAGGCAAACTCAAGGAAAGCAATAGCTTCTTCAGCAGAAATCCCCACCTTCGCAGCTATATCTCCGGCTTTTTTCTTACCGTCCAATTGGCAAAGAAGGTCGAAATATGGTTTGGGAAAGGATTCCGTTAATATCTCCCCATCTTTAGGATAAATAACACCCCACGAAGGTGAATTTACAAAGTACTTTGAAAATTCTTCAAGGTTAAACCCCTGATTTTCAATTATTTCTACTAGTTCATAATGAAAAGCTCCAAGTTTTGCGGAGCTTGATACAGCAAGCGGTAATTTAAGCACTGAAATTGCGTTAATTTCATCATCTGCAAACAATGGAGATGGCGGCGAGACCAACGCTGATGTGTAGTAATAGTTATAGTCTATAATATCAAGGGCTATATCTGAAAGCTCTTTTCTATTCTCCAAAAAGAGTTCTTGTACAAATTTACGCTGCAATTGCCAGATTTCTTCATCTGAAAATTTATCAGACAACTCTCCTGAACCGTTATATAACCAGCCCTGAAAAGCTTCCAGCAGTTCTACTGGAGTTAAACCGACAGCTTCGATAACAGGCTGAAACCAGGCCACGGCTCTGCCTCGGCTATAAAAGATATCGCAGGCTACAGCAAGCTTTTCTGCTTTTTCCATATCTTCTTCAGAAAACGTTGATGATTCAATAAGCTTATATGGGGGGTAGTTTTGGCTACGGAGATTTAACAGTTCTTTTCTTTGATAAAGCGGAGTTCCGGGGAGAACAGCCATAGGAAAAATGTCAATATGGTTGGGAAAGAGGGAAAGAGCAAAGTTAAGGCTATCTCTGAACCCGTTGTAACTATCTCCAGGCAATCCATATATAAGGTCAAATCCGAATATAGCGCCGGTGTCATTTAACAGCGCAATATTATTAACGAATTCTTCAGGGTTGAATATCCGTTTAACATTTTTCAGTATTTCAGGATTACTGCTTTGAAGGCCTATTTGAAGGGAACATTTCAGAGAACTAAATAGAAATGCCAGTTCGTCATCAATAAACTCGCTTCTGGCCTCAAAATGAAAGTGAGTATCAGGAGCTATTTTCTGTATCATTCCCAAAATGATTTTAGCCCGCTTCATATCCAGGTTAAAGGTTGAATCAAGCACAAATACCTGGGATATTTTGTTGTCAGACATCCATTTTAGCTCTTCTTCTATTCTCTCCAAAGAAAATTTCCGAACACTTTTCTGTTCTTTAGAATCAAAGCAAAAATCACAGGCAAAGCTGCAACCTCGTGAAAGCTGCCAAAGAAGGCCTGTATACTTTTCAGGCTTCAATATCCCGCTAATATATGGCGATGGGATAAGATCAAGATTATCTTCCTGTACGCCCGGTAATAAAGTTATCTCACTTTGCTGTAAAGTCCCTATGCCAGGGAGATCTGTTATTTTTTCGTTATTAATAATCCTATGAAGCGCTTTTATTAAACTGGTTTCTCCTTCTCCTACAACAACAAAGTCACAATTGTACTCTTTCAGTGTACCTTCAGGATCTGCCGTAACTTCAGGGCCACCGGCACAGATAATAATTTTTGGAAGCCGGTTTTTAAGAGCTTTTATCAATTTCCCGGCTTTCTCACGGTTCCATATGTAAGTTGAAAACCCAATAAGGTCGGGAGTGGTCGCGGCTATAGTTTCAATCCCTTCTTTATCAGGTGTGTCAGAGTAAAGGTCAATAATTGAAACATCTACCAGCTTGGATAATTGAGGACTGTTTTTTATAGCAGCTACTAGAAAAGCATTTGCCAACGGAAGGGATTGTGATGATTTTTCCAAATGAATTGAAATAAGAGATATTTTAAACAATCATTTCTTCCCTGTATTCTGGTTTCTGACAGTTTTGGTCTCTCACAGAGGCACAGAGAAAACCTTTTATTTCTTTTACCGCAAGGTTCGCAAAGGTTTCGCAAAGGGCTTGTCATTGCGGCCTCCGAGCCGCAATCCCCTGTTATTGAGAGATTGCGGGTCAAGCCCGCAATGACTTCTTTTTTTGCGCCCTTTGCGTTCTTTGCGGTTTATGTTTCTTTCGTATGGCTCGCGTATTTCGCTGTTTAACCAGGTTTTTGGTTTTTCTCTGTGCCTCTGTGAGAAAGAAAAAAGGTTTTTATTTTTTCGCGTCCTTCGCGGTTGAATTAATACTATATTTTACCCGTCATAATTCAATAGTTTTATTCTACTTTCATGGGGCGGGCCTTAATAATTGGCTTACCTTCTTCAACAACAACTTTAAACTCAACTTTGTCACAATTATATTTCTGTTGAATATCTTCCCGTTTACTGTTTATCAGATTAAGTATCGTGTCCGTATCTATATTCTGATCTGTAATATGACATCCTCTCATTGCTTGAACGTAGTCATCGTACACCTTGCTCGTTTCAATTAACTTCTGCTCAGAGGGAGTTAATTCCGGTTTTGTCTTAGAAAGTTTTTCCTTAAATTTCATATGGAAACGATCTTTTGAATATGTACCCTCTTCAATTTGATTTGTTACTCTGGTCCAATACTGTTTATAATTGTAAAAACGGGTGGATATGGAACTAAATCTAAATTTATGTATTGTTTTGGTAAGTTCTAACGCATTATAACGCCTGATAGATTTATCCATATTTTCAAGGAGTTCCAGTGGCGGACGCTTTTCCGCTCCGCTAAAATACCGCTCATACTTTTTCGCAAGATCTTCAAGAGTGTTTTCTAAAGATTCAAGATCTTCTTCAACTCCCATATTGATTCCCCTTTTAATTCTTAATATATTTACAGTTTAAGTGAACAAATAAAAGGTTTCAAGTTATGATTGAAAAAATAGTTTTGACTCCTGATTTCTCAACTGATGCGGCAAAAACAATTTTTGGAGATCTATTTCATAAAGGAAATATTCTGGATCTTTATCTGGAGCAGCAGTGCAAAAAGCTCAAAAACCTTTTTAAGGTTTTTGCCTCAACATCTCCCGTTCCTGAGTGGAGCTACGGAATTGTTATTACCGATGAAATGCGAAAACAGAGCGAACTGTATCTGCCACTGGCAGAAATAGCGCCTGCGTTTAACTATTTATGTCTGACTGCATGTAAATATAAACCTTTTCTTGAAGTCCTCCCTTTGAATTGTTCTTTATCCTGGGTAGATGCTCTTGTAAAGTTTAAAATGCCTGAGATCAGCTTTAATCCTGGAAAACTCTTATATAACATCTCTACAGATGAAAAGTTAAGGCAAAGGTTTCTCGCATCTGTTTTTCTACCTCTGCGTTATGGTGGAAATTTTGGCAGATATCCAAAACAGTCAAAATTTCTGCAAAACCGGTTAAAAACAATGAATACCAAAGGAATAAAAAACATAAGAATTCTTGACGCCGCTTGCGGAAGCGGAGAAGGAACATACGAAGTTGCGAAGATCCTTATTGAAACCGGGTTTGCCCCGGAAGAGTGCCAGATTGATGGAATTACAATAGAACCTCTTGAGCTTGTCGCAGCGGCTTACGGAGAGTTTCCGGGATATCCTGATCGGTCGTCAGAATTCCGCAAATTTGCAGAGCCGATTGCCAGGTCCGGCGGAGATAGAATGATCAAGTTCAGACAGGGAGATATATCTTCCAAGACAGCATATAAAGGGAAATACGATATTATTATATGCAACGGACTGCTTGGAGGGCCTCTATTACACAAAGTAGATAATTTAAAAAAGGTTGCGAATCTGTTTGCAACCCATTTGAAATATGGCGGGACAGTTCTTGTAGCAAACCATTTTCATTCTGGCTGGAACAGACCGGACAACGTTACAGGATTAATTAATATGTTTAAACAGCAGGGATTTTCAGCAACATCTATAGAGGAAGGCTTCTGTTTTACTTCAAACGCAAAGTAGGGGCGCACAGTGTGCGCCCGATTAACCACCCCACCCTTCGGGTACCCCTCCATAGAGGGGAATTTATCATTGTCTGCGTCGTGTCGTATTTGCGTAGGGGCGGTAATCTGCCGCCCGCGTTATCTGACGCTGTGGAAAGCATGGTTAACTCCACTCTTCACACTCCAAACTCCACACTATTTAAGATATGGCCAAAAGCCGAGTTCATCAGATCTTGAGAAGGATTCCACCCCAGGACAACCCCCCGCCAAACCCCATCATTAAAACCAAATTACCTTCCTTAATTTTCCCATTACGTATATTTTCATCAAGAACTAATCCAACAGAACCGGCAGCGGTATTCCCGAACCGGTCAAGGTTCATCAAAAACTTCTCGCTCCCGATCCCCATTCTTTTCGTAATGTTTCCTATAATACGCATATTTGCCTGATGAGGGATTATATAATCAAGATCATGGGGCGTTATTCCGGCTTTGACTGTAACTGCATCAATAATTTTCGGGATTACATCTGTTGCGAAAATAAAGACCTTTTTCCCTTCCATATAAAAGCTGTTTTCACGGCTGGCAATTGTCTCAGCAGTTACAGGTTTTCTTGAACCTGAAGATGGTACCTGAATAAGCTCCCACCCATTACCGTCACTCTTTAAAAGTGTCTGTAAAATCCCCTTTTTCTTACTGGTTGCACGAAGTATAACAGCTCCGGCACCATCACCAAACAACGGAGAGGTACCCTCATCCTCAAAATTGAGTATCTTTGAGTATGTATCAGCACCTACAACCATAATAGTTTTGCACTTACCAGATTTTATATAACTATCTGCCGCATCAACCGCAAATATAAAGCTGCTGCATACAGAGTTCATATCAAAAGCAAAGGCTTTATCAGCACCTATATTCTTCTGTACTATACAGGCAGTTGCAGGAAGATACATATCAGGTGTAGATGTAGCCACAATAATACAGTCCAGTTCAGATGCGTTCATACCTGCACGAACAAGGGCGTTTTTAGCTGCTGCTGTTGCAAGATCAGACGTAGCTTCTGTTGGTGCTGCAAAACGCCGCTCGTTTATCCCTGTACGGGAATGTATCCACTTATCAGCATCTTCTAAAAGATAACTGAAAAAACTGTTTGGAACTACCCGCTCCGGAATGCCGGATCCTGTTGCTACTATTTCCGTATAAATCACAAACCCTCTCCTTATTGCATTAAACAAAATGCAACCCAAAACAAATTTTACTCGGTTATACTGCTGGTTTCTGTCTCAGATAAAGATGAATGCCCCTCCGATTTCGCAGCGTCAACTATTGCTGCAATCCATATAATAACAAACCCAAACATTAACCATGCCACTCCGCTACTATGCTGTTGTATGGAGTTCAATACTCCCATTGCTTCTGTCTGGCCTGATATTCTTGCCGTTATAAGAAAATTTCCCATATTTTTCAATACAATAAATAAAGCTATAAGGAAAAAAATATTTACTAAAAAAATAAAAATTACCCCTTTTATTTTATCTCCTTTATATAGCTGCCCAAGACCTGGAAGTATAAACGCAGAAAGCAAAACAGCATTGATTCTTCTTGACATTACACCTCCATTTCTGAAACTTTTATTCCGCATAGGGTAACTAATTTCTCTAATTTTGCAAGCAGTTTCGACTCAACCTCCATTGACACCAAAACCGGTGAAGGTTACTATCCTCATAATAAAGAGAAGGAACCAGAAGTTATAAAGGTTACTAAAATAGAAGGAATAAGAAGTCGTGAAAAATAAAGCTCTTTTTGCATGTCAGAAATGCGGCTATCAATCAGCAAAATGGTTAGGAAAATGCCCTGACTGTGGTGCATGGAACAGTATGATTGAAGAGATTTCCCTTAATCATGGGCTTTCCACCACAGGAAACACAGACGCAAAGCCTCTGCTTATTTCTGATATCACGCAAAATGTTGAAAAACGTCTATCCTCAGCTATATCGGAATTTGACCGTGTACTTGGAGGCGGAATAGTTACGGGATCAATTATCCTTATTGGCGGAGATCCCGGAATCGGGAAATCAACTTTGCTTTTACAGGCTTCAGCTCATCTCTCACATGCACCTAATGGAGCTTTATATGTATCTGCAGAAGAATCACCTGAACAGATCAAGTTAAGAGCCATTAGAATGGGGGTCAACGCCGAAAAGCTATATCTTCTGGCAGAAACAAACCTCGAAAGAATCATCAGCCATATAAACCAGCTAAAACCTGGAATAGTAGTAATAGACTCTATTCAAACAGTATTTACAGGAAATCTCGACTCAGCTCCGGGGAGTGTAAGCCAGGTCCGGGAGTCCGCGGGAGAGTTGATGCTTCTTGCGAAAAAAACCGGGATTCCTGTCTTCCTTGTTGGCCATGTGACAAAAGATGGCGCTCTGGCAGGCCCCAGAGTATTGGAACATCTTGTAGACAGTGTACTTTACTTCGAGGGAGATAACGGCCACCCCTTTAGAATTTTAAGGGCTGTAAAGAACCGTTTTGGCTCCACAAATGAAATAGGCGTTTTTGAAATGAAAGAAGAAGGGCTTTGTGAAGTCATGAATCCTTCAGAACTGTTCCTCTCCGAAAGGCCAATGGGAGTGGCCGGCTCTGTTGTTGTGGCAGCTATGGAAGGGAGCAGGCCTCTTCTTGTGGAATTACAGGCACTTGTTACATCATCGCCATATGGAACTCCAAGAAGGACAACAATAGGTATAGACTATAACCGCCTTGCGCTTCTTGTTGCCGTGCTTGAAAAAAAAGTCGGAATCCATATGGCAGGCCAGGATATTTTCCTGAATGTTGCAGGCGGAGTAAAGCTTATTGAGCCTGCTGTTGATCTCGGAATGATAGTTGCCGTGGCCTCAAGCCATCTTGATAAAATTGTTGATCCAAAAACGATATTTATAGGTGAAGTTGGGCTATCAGGGGAGGTAAGAGGTGTAAGCCGCCCCGAAAGCAGAGTGACAGAAGCGGCAAAGTTAGGTTTTACAAGATCTATACTTCCTCAAGGAAATATCAAGCAAGTAAAGACTAAGGGGATTGAACTGGTAGGGGTTAGGAATGTTGAGGAAGCCCTGCAAAATATCTTTTAGTTGGTTGCGTTGCAGGTCGCTCTTGTAGGGGCCGTTGGCAAACGGCCCGATGATAAAAATACGGGCAGATTGCCATCCGCCCCTACAGGACACCTTGCCTATGCTCCAAAATCTTGTGTCATTTAGATTGTAAAAATCTATAAATTTTCGCTTTACTTGCCTACTAAAATAATTTTTGATATAAAATTGAGTTGCTCAAAAGGAAAGGGATGTTATGAAAAAAGAAAAATTGGAGTACTTCAGGCAAGTACTCAACGAAGAGATGAATAATTTACTCCAGGAAGCAGAAAAAACTGTTTCTGAAATGACTTCAGAAAACGTTAATTTCCCTGATCCTAATGACAGAGCAACTCAGGAATCTGACCGTTCATTTGAATTAAGAATAAGGGACAGAGAACGAAAACTTATAAATAAAATCAAAGAAGCGCTTGATCGGATTGATGACGGAACTTTTGGAATTTGCGAAATTTGTGGTGAGGAGATAAGTGAAGGAAGACTAAAAGCCCGCCCTGTCACAACATTATGCATTGACTGTAAAATGGAAGAAGAACGTAAAGAAAGACATAACTGATTCAAATCCTGGCAGAATTATTCCCTCGCCAATACTCTTTAATCTCCCTTGACAGATATGCTACAATATTCTCAATAAGAAATTTTATAATATTGCAGAAAACCGAATTTTTGCAATAATCTATATAAACTTAAGAGAAAGTTCGCTTAATCACAAAAAGAAATGAAACCTTCAAAAAACATAAACTATGCAACTGAGCTTTTCGAACTCCTTTATAAGGGAAATAACGCAATTGAGGGAAACGTATCCCTTAATAAACGCCTGCATCTCCTTATGAATGCGATTACACAAAAGGCTCCTTTTGTTTTCGAACGTGCTATGTTGCTACTAGTAAATAATCATACTTCTTGCCTCCATGGCATGTTTGGCATTGCCTGTTCCCAAGAGAAAAAACTTGCCTCAACCTCTAAAATTCAGTCTAAAGAGTTTGATTTAAGTGAACAGGAAATAGAAGACCAATATAATTCAAGGCTAAGCAGGGATATAAGAAAATGTAAGCTTGAAATGAAGCCAAACAAGAATGCTTCTTTCAGAGCGATCCAGGAAAAACAAATACTTCACATTCAGAATATTTCTAAAGAAAAAAATATTGACCATGCCTTTTTGAAGCGTTTTGGAATACAGGAATTTGTTGTTGCGCCAATTCAGGGAAGAGAACAAATTTTAGGAGTTGTAATTGCAGATAACCCGGCATCACAAAAGAAGATCTCTGAATATGATATTGATTTTTTACAGATGATTACCAGCCATACAGGAACGGTAATTGAAGACTCTTTACTTCATAACCGTCTTGCAATTACAACAGGTCAACTCCAGGAAGCCAGAGAACAAATTCTTCATGACACTCGGTTAACCGCAATCGGGGAGATGGCAGCATCAATAGCTCATGAACTCAAAGGGCCAATGGTTTCCATAGGTGGTTTCGCGAGAATACTTGCTAAAAAACTGACTTTAGCAACAAAAGAATCCCAATATTTATCCACAATTATAGAAGAAACTGGACGCCTGGAAAATATGCTATCTGATATTCTTGCATATTCCAAAAAAACGACTATATGCTATGAAGAATGTAAGATTGAAAAAATTATAGAGAGTTCCCTTAACATCTTGCAGCCGATATTTAAGAAATCACGAATCAACGTACTCCTTATCCCGCCTAAAAAACCTATTAAATTTTATGGCGATTGCCATCAAATAAAACAGGTCTTTATAAATCTTTTTTCAAATGCCCATGAAGCAATGGAAAATGGCGGAACACTGAATATAACAATAGGACAGGATAAAGTTGACAAAAGAAAGGTTCTTTATGTAAAAGTAACAGACAATGGAAAGGGGATTCCAAGTGATGTATTGGAAAAAATATTCATACCTTTTTACACAACTAAAAAAAGTGGTACAGGACTTGGCTTAACCATTTCCAATCAGATTATTTCCAACCATAAAGGGGAAATCAGAGTCTCCAACCTGCCTGATAGAGGAGCAGAGGTAACTGTTATTCTCCCCTGCATTTAAAAAATGGGGCTGTAGCTCAGTTGGGAGAGCGATGCGTTCGCAACGCATAGGCCGTCGGTTCGATCCCGATCAGCTCCACCATTTCATCAAAGAATGAAACTACGATCCAATTAACTCCACTCTCCACACTCCAAACTCCACACTAAATGCACATATCGAAATCACATTAAAACCTGAAGCAGTGAGGGTGACTTGCATACCTAAATTATGCTATAGTTTTTCGTTACTTTCATTTAGGAAAAAGAATTTATGGCTCAGGAAAAGATAGTTATAAAAAACGCTTGTGAACACAACCTCAAAGGGATTGATCTTGAAATCCCCAGAGACAAACTGGTAGTTATTACAGGCATATCAGGTTCAGGAAAATCCACCCTCGCTTTTGATACAATATACGCCGAAGGGCAGAGGAGATATGTTGAGTCTCTCTCCGCATATGCAAGGCAGTTTCTGGAGCAGATGGAAAAACCTGATGTAGAATCAATCGAAGGGCTTTCTCCGGCCATATCAATTGAGCAGAAAACTACCAGCAGAAATCCTCGCTCCACCGTAGGGACAGTCACAGAAATATATGACTATCTCCGGCTATTATTTGCCAGGGTAGGAAAACCTTATTGTTATAATTGCGGAAAACAGATCACCTCACAGACCGTATCACAAATGGTAGATCAGGTTATAGCTCTGCCGGAAGGAACTAAGCTGCTTCTCCTCTCTCCAATAATAAGAGGGAGAAAGGGAGAGTACAAAAAGGAGCTTCAGAATCTCAGAAAGGAGGGGTTCACAAGAGTTATAATTGACGGGGCACAGCACGATCTCTCAGAGGAGATTTCTCTGGATAAGAATAAAAAACATGATATCGATATTGTCGTAGATCGCCTTATTGTAAAAGACGGGATTCAAAGACGCCTTGCAGATTCCCTTGAAACAGCCTTACGGCATGGAGAAGGGCTTGCCAAAGTACAAATAGTTGAGGGAAAAACTCTTATTTTTTCAGAAAATCTTGCCTGTATAGATTGCGGCATTTCATATCCTGAAATGACCCCCCGCATGTTCTCTTTCAACAACCCTTACGGTGCATGCCCTGACTGTACAGGACTAGGAACAAGAATGTATTTTGACGCAGACCTTGTTGTCCCGAATACGGAGCTCTCTATCAGGGAAGGGGCTATAGCTCCCTGGGAAAGACGCCTTTCCGGCTGGTATCACCTGATGCTGGACGCTCTGGCAAAAGCCTATAAGTTTGATATACGGACACCATTTCGTAAACTCCCTCAAAATGTAAAAGATGCCATACTATACGGTTCCGATGGTAAAAAGATCGAATTTTGGTGGGAAGAAGATAATGGAAAGCGCCATACCTATCTTAAACCATTTGAAGGGGTTCTGAATAACCTTGAACGGCGGTACAAAGAAAGTGAATCTGAAACTGTAAGAGAAGATCTTGAAAAGTATATGAATGTCATGCCATGCCCTACATGTAACGGAGCACGGCTTAAGAAAGAGTCTCTTTTTGTGAAGGTTGTGGGAAAAAATATTCAGGAAATTACGGCCCTTTCTATAAGGGACTGTCTGCGCTTTTTCAATGATCTTGATTTAAATGAAAAGGATGCTGAAATAGCCAGAAGAATCCTTAAAGAGATACGGGAGCGTCTTGGATTCCTTGTAAATGTGGGGCTGGACTATCTGTCGCTGGACAGAACTGCGGGGACTCTTTCAGGAGGCGAAGGGCAGCGGATACGCCTCGCGACTCAGATAGGCTCAAGCCTTGTAGGAGTACTATATATACTTGATGAGCCGTCCATAGGTCTGCATCAAAGGGACAATGACAGACTGCTTCAAACACTTAAGCATCTTAGAGATATTGGCAATACAGTTCTTGTTGTAGAACATGACGAAGATACAATCCGGGCAGCAGATCATGTTATTGATATGGGGCCCGGCGCCGGAGTTCATGGCGGAGAGGTAGTTGCTCAGGGAACTCCTGAAGAGATAATAAAAAATCCTAATTCTCTTACAGGAAAATATATCTCCGGTGAGATGGAGATACCTGTTCCTAAAAAGCGACGAAAATCCGAAAAATCGCTGAAAATAACCGGCGCATCTGAAAACAACCTTAAAAACCTTGATCTCTCAATACCACTCGGAGTTATGACCTGCGTAACAGGCGTTTCAGGTTCAGGGAAATCTACCCTGATTATTGACACTCTCTACAGAGTTCTTAGCCAGCAATTGTACAAATCTCGTGAAAAAACAGGCGCCATAAAGGATATAACAGGCCTTGAGCTCTTAGATAAAGTCATAAATATAGATCAGTCCCCCATAGGCAGGACTCCAAGGTCGAATCCTGCCACTTACACAGGGGTATTTGGAGACATAAGAGAGCTTTTTGCCCAACTCCCTGAGTCAAAAATGAGGGGATATAAGCCCGGACGTTACTCTTTTAATGTTAAAGGGGGAAGGTGCGAAGCCTGTTCAGGTGATGGAATAATCAAGATTGAAATGCACTTTTTGCCGGATGTATATGTACAGTGCGAACAGTGCAAAGGCGCAAGATACAACCGTGAAACTCTGGAAGTAAAATATAAAGGAAAAAACATTGCCGATGTTCTGGATATGACCGTATCTCAAGCTCTGGAATTTATGGGAAATATCCCGAAAATAAAAAATAAGCTTAAAACCCTTAAAGAAGTGGGACTTGGCTATATTAAACTTGGACAGTTTGCCACAACCCTTTCAGGAGGGGAAGCACAGCGTGTAAAATTGTCAAAAGAGCTTTCCAAAAGGGCAACAGGCCGGACAATATATATTCTCGACGAACCCACAACAGGTCTGCATTTCCATGATATAGCAAAGCTCCTTGATGTGCTTCATAAACTGGTTGACAGCGGAAACAGTGTTGTAATTATCGAGCATAATCTCGACGTTATAAAAACGGCAGACTGGATAATTGATCTCGGCCCTGAAGGCGGAGACAGGGGCGGCGAGATAGTCGCAACAGGCGCCCCTGAAAAAATCTCAAAAACGACACGGTCTTATACGGGACAGTATCTAAGAAAGATGTTGTAAAAAAGGCTTCATATAATCACAGCAACCGTCAATGAACTTTCAGCTCCATCTAAAGCTATAAGGCACTTTTTTCAATCGTACACTTCTCTCCTGTGTCCGACATTGATTATTTCAATGGTTACGATGTTGTCTTGTATGTCGGCTATTATCCTGTACGCTCCGATACGGTATCGCCACTCACCTGCTTTACCATACCCCAATGGCTTTCCAAACAATCTTGGATTTTCACAACCTTGCAAATTTTTTTCGATCCATGAAATAATGATTTTGGCTTGGTGACGGTCGAGTTTTTTTAAATCCTTTATTGCCTGATTATTTAGTTGAACTCTATATTTCATCATCAAGCCCTAATTCTTTTTTCACCTCATCAAGGGAATACATCTTCACTTCGCCCCTTGCCTTTTTTTCTCTGTGCTCTCGAATTCTTTGTAAATCAAATTCATCTTCCAGACGTTGAAAAAACACTTTTTTTATGGCTTCGGACATATTTATACCTAAAACTTTAGCGTAACCTTCCATTGCACTGCGTTCTTCTTCGCTCACCCTCAAGGAAATGTGTGGCATAATTATCAACTCCTCTTTTATTTTGTATTACACTGTAACACGACATAGACTTTTTTTCAAAGTTTTTTTGGATCCAAAGGATCCGCATCGGCGAGAAAATTTTCTGGTCAGGGATTTTGGGGTCGAGGGCAACCACCCCTGGTCATCCGAAATAAACATGTGGAAACAATACAATCACTAATCGTACTTGTTATTGGATAATTAGGCAATTTTTAGTATGTTGCGATGCGTACTATTAAAATATATTAGCTCAGGTATTACTTCAGATCACAGGAATTAAGGCATTAAAAAATCAGTCAAGATGATATTATGTATTTATATTATTAGGCAATAATGCCCTTTGGATTGTGAAGTGCAGGGGCGCACTGTGTGCGCCCGATAACACAGATGGTGAAGAGCTGTCATTGCGGACTTGATCCGCAATCTCCCAATAGCATAGGATTGCGGATCAAGTCCGCAATGACAGCTTCTATAAATGGGCGACAGGTTGCCACCCCCACGCAGACACGGCACGGCAAAGGTAACACAGCCAGATGCCAAAAGCCTGCGTCATATGTAAGAAACCGTTTCAGACAACTTCTTTCTAGCCGTATCATGTCTTTCAGGAGAAGCAGGCTCTTCATCTGCCGAATAACCTATGGCAAGAATATTTACAGGCTCCAGGTTTGGTGGGATAGCAAATTCTTCTATTATAACCTCAGGTTTAAAATAACATATCCACACACTCCCAAGACCAAGTTCAGTGGCTTGCAGCATCATATGGTCTGTAACAATTGACGTATCAATATCCACAATATCTTTGTTGTCATAAGGACGTACCCATACTTCGCTATGGTCTCCGCAAATAATCATAACAAGAGGCGCGCCAAAAGTTTTTGCGCCTTTACTAACCTTGGCTAGCCCTTCTTCACTTTGAATCACCAAAATTCGTTGAGGTTGACGATTTGCTCCTGTAGGCGCAACGCGGCCTGCCTCAAGAATCAGCTCCAGTTTCTCTTTTTCTACTTTTTTGCTCTGATATTTTCTGACAGAGTATCTCTTTTTGGCAAGTTCTATAAAAGTCATTTTTCTCCTCCTCCTGTTTTTTCGCTACTAAATACAACGTAATTCCATTTTTGACAATTATAATATTATGTAACTTAATATAAATTTCACTCGGTCTATTCTACAAAAAACTTTATTAAATTTTTACCCTTGACAAAAAGGAAAAGTGGGATATTATCCTTCAACTTCCGATGGGTATAAAACAAAACGGAGCAACAAATGAAGGGTAAAAAACTTGAAGAAATGCGGAAACTTCTGCTTAAAATGAAGGAAGACGCATTCGAGGAGATTAAAAAAGCTCTTAAAACCGGCGCTGATGCTGTAAGCAAAGAGCCTGGCGGCGATATGTATGATCAGGCGTCAAATGAACGTGAAAGAGAGCTTCAGCTTCTTCTGGGAGACCGGGAGCGTGAAAAAATCCGTAACATTGATGAAGCACTTGTAAGACTGGAAGAGGGTGAATATGGTATATGTGAAGAGTGTGAAGAAGATATTCCTATAGCCCGTTTAAAAGCCATGCCATTTGCACGGCTTTGCGTAAAGTGTAAATCAGACCTTGAAAAAATCCAGTCTCAGACAAGAAACTTTGATGATGACAAATCCTATAGGGAAATGTCAGGCGTTGAAGAGGAGGAAGAGGAAGCATAGCTTTGCACTAATAAAATCTAACCACTTAAAAGGCTGCATTTTCAAGGTGCGGCCTTTTTTATTCAATTCAATCCCCTGTCTTTTCTTGCTTTTTCGCATAATTTCAGCTAAAAGTTAAAATTTAATCAACGTAATAAACCCTTTTAGGAACGGGAATCTTTGTGAACAATTCACCGGCAAGTTTTAATAATATAGGGTGGTGGATACCTGGGGCATCAACTTCAGCAAAAGAAGGTGATAGTCTTGATATGCTCCTGTATACCCTTAATAAACCGGTTTATGTAATCAATAAAGGGGAAAACCTACTTTACCTGAATGAAGGGGACTTCACTCTTGGTAAAGACAAACCGTCAGAAGAGTCCTATCCCATTGTAGCGTTTCTGCCACCCGCTTCTATAGAAAATCTCGGGAGCAAAGAGTTCTGTAAAGAGTTGGGAATTCGTTTTCCATATATTGGCGGCTCTATGGCAAAAGGGATTAGCTCCGTTTCAATGGCAAAAGAGCTAGGTAAAGCTGGAATGCTCGGTTTTTTTGGAGCAGCAGGACTCCCCCTTTCAGCAGTTGAAACCGCCATAGAAGAATTAAAGAGTGAAGAAATCCCGTACGGATTTAACCTTATCCACTCTCCTCAGGAAAGGGATACAGAAGATGCCCTTTCGAAACTCTATATAGAAAAAGGTGTTCATCTTATTGAGGCTTCCGCGTTCCTGACACTGACGCTACCTCTTGTACGTTACCGTTTGCACGGGATACATAGAGATAATAAAGGAAATATTATTGTCCCTAACCGCATTATTGCCAAAATCTCAAGGGAAGAGCTGGCAACAAAATTCTTTTCTCCGCCACCTGAGAAATTTATAAAAGAGCTATTGGCAAATCAAGAGATAACAGAAGAACAGGCTAAATTGGCATCTCAAATACCTATGGCGCAATATGTAACCGCAGAAGCAGATTCCGGAGGTCATACGGATAACAGACCTGCTCTGGCTCTGTTTCCTACTATAAAAGCGATTGCGTCCAAAATGCAGGAAGAGTTTGGATACAAAGAAAACTTATATGTAGGGCTTGGCGGGGGGATAGGAACCCCGGAATCAGCTTTGGCAGCATTTTCAATGGGAGCTGCCTATATTGTTACAGGCTCAGTAAATCAAGCCTGCGTAGAGGCAGGAACATCTGATATAGTACGTCAAATGCTGGCTGAAACAAAACAGGCAGACGTAATTATGGCTCCTGCTGCGGATATGTTTGAAATGGGAGTTAATGTCCAGGTCATGAAACGGGGAACGATGTTCCCAATGCGGGCGGCAAAGCTTTATGAGCTTTACAAGTCTCATAATGGCCTTGATGAAATCCCTCAACAGGAACGTGAAAAAATGGAGAAAACCCTGTTTGCGGCTTCTTTGGAGCAGATATGGAATGATACAAGAAGCTACTTTATGAAACGTGATCCAAAACAGGTGGAGCGTGCTGAACGTGACCCTAAGCATCTTATGGCCCTGGTTTTCAGATGGTATCTTGGCCAGGGGGCTCACTGGGCTAAAGATGGAAATCCTGACAGGAAGATGGATTACCAGATATGGACAGGGCCGGCAATAGGAGCTTTTAACGAATGGGCTGCGAATTCTTTTCTATCTGATATCTCCAACAGAAAAGTAGCTCTGGTTGCGCAGAATATCCTTTTCGGAGCTGCAGTGCTGGAAAGGGTTATGAATCTCAAAACACAGGGAATATCCCTTAAACGGGACATAACAATAACTCCTGTAGAAAATTTCAATACAGATATTCAGGCTTAATGCTTTCTCACTAAGGCAAATTTTTGAATTAGATACAGAACTTAAGGAGCTCTTTTGGTGAAAACAAACGATCTGAAAACTGCCGTGACCCCTGAAATGCCGCCCATTGCAATTATTGGAATCGGCTGCATGTTTCCGGGCGCAGAAAACAGCGCAACCTACTGGGCAAATATAAGAGAAGGGATAGACTCAATAACAGAAATCCCTTCAACCCACTGGAAGATCTCAGATTATTTTAACTCCGATCCAAAGTCTCCTGACCATACTTACGGAAAAAGAGGGGGATTTCTCTCACCTTTTCCATTTAATCCCCTTGAATTTAATATTCCGCCGAACACACTGGAAGCAATAGATACTTCACAGCTATTGGGGCTTGTTGTAGCGGGACAGGCTTTAAAAGACGCCGGTTACGGTACAGACCGGGAATACGATAAAAGCAGGGTAAGTGTTATTCTTGGAGTTACAGGGGCTCTTGAATTGGTTATCCCTCTTGGGGCCAGGCTTGGCCACCCAATATGGCGTAAAGCCTTGAAAGAAGCCGGAGTAAATGAAAATGTTACTGAAGATGTAGTAGAGAGGATATCTGAATCCTATGTACAGTGGCAGGAAAACTCTTTTCCAGGTCTTCTCGGGAATGTGGCAGCCGGCAGAATAAGCAAACATTATGACTTTGGAGGGACTAACTGCGTTGTAGACGCTGCATGCGCAAGCTCTCTTGGCGCCATACACCTGGCCTCTATGGAGCTGGCTTCAGGAAAATCAAACATGGTAGTTACAGGCGGAATAGACACATTCAATGATATATTCATGTTTACCTGCTTTAGCAAAACCCCAGCTCTATCTCCAACAGGTAACGCGAAACCTTTTGATATCAATGGTGACGGTACAATACTTGGAGAAGGCCTTGGCATTGTTGTACTAAAAAGATTGGCAGATGCCGAGCGTGACGGAGACAAAATATACGCCTTAATACGCGGCATAGGCTCTTCCAGCGACGGTAAAGGAGATGCCATATATGCTCCAAGTTCTGCCGGACAGAAACGTGCCCTTATTGACGCTTATGAAAGAGGGGGCGTAGAGCCAAAATCTATCGGTATGGTAGAAGCCCACGGTACAGGAACAAAGGTAGGAGACGCAGTAGAAGTCTCCGCTCTGCGGGAATTGTATGGAGAAGCAGAAACACCAATAGCTGCCTTAGGCTCTGTAAAATCTCAGATTGGCCATACAAAAGCTGCTGCCGGCGCAGCAGGGCTTATTAAAGCGGCTCTCTCTCTTCACCACAAAGTAATTCCCCCCACAATAAAGGTGAACGAACCTCTTAAAGAGATTACAAACGGGAAAACCCCTTTTTATATCCCTACTGAAAAACGCCCATGGTTGACCGATTCAGCCGCACCAAGACGTGCTGCAATCAGCGCTTTCGGCTTTGGCGGTTCAAACTTTCATGTTCTGCTGGAAGAATACACTCCTAACATGGAAAGTATAGAGTGGAGTGGCAACACTCAACTTTTGGCGTTTTCAGGTAATAGCACCAAAGATATTGAAACAGGCCTTGAAGAGATCAAACCTGATATAGCCTGGGATCAGCTGAGAAATTTCGCCGTAAAATCCAGAGAAAAATTCGATCCTTCTGCAAACTGTCGTCTTCTGATTGTGATAGATCGGCAGAAAACAGATATTGGGAAATTAGTATCATCAGCAAAAGAGATGCTGAAAAAATCTCCTTTAAAAAACTGGAATACTCCTGATGGGGCTTACTTTGGGACAGGAAAAACTTCCGGTAAAATCGGCATTCTTTTCCCTGGCCAGGGCTCTCAATATGTGGGTATGTTACGTGATATAGCCTGCTCTTTCCCTGAAATGCTCTTTTCTCTCTCAATGGCAGACAGAAATTTCCAGAAAAATAAGTTTCTTTCTGATGTAATATATCCAAAATCCCCTTTTCTCGGTGAATCAAAAGAGGCCCAGGAAACCGCCTTACGAGACACAGCCTACGCTCAGCCAGCCATTGGAGCCATAAGCCTGGCCGTTTTACGTATACTGGAATCATTTGGAGTAATCCCCGCAGCAGTAGGAGGACATAGTTACGGAGAACTGACAGCTCTTTGTGTTGCCGGCCGAATTGACGAGGAAACATTCCATAGCCTTTCAAAGCTCAGAGGCCAAATTATGGCGGCAGGAGAAGGTGATAAAGGTGGCATGCTGGCTATATCCGCAGATATAGAAACTGTTGAAAAGATTCTGACAGAAGCAAAGCTTGATCTTGTTATTGCAAACAGAAATAGTCAAAGCCAGTCAGTCCTTTCAGGCAGTTCCTCTGAAATAGAGAGAGGAGTGAAAATTTTTACAGATAGGAAGCTCTCCTGTAAAAAGCTTCCCGTAGCCGCCGCATTTCATAGCAAACTGGTGGCAGATGCCGCACCGGAATTCTTTAAAGCTCTTAAACCTGTCAACTTCCATAAAGGAAACATACCGGTATACTCCAACACAACTGCCACACCTTATCCGGGAGACGCTATAACTGCAAAAGAGCTGTTGGCAAACCAGTTAGCTAAGCCTGTTGAATTTATGAAGCAGGTAGAGGCAATGTACAATGCAGGAATAAAAACATTTATAGAGGCAGGGCCGGGAGCAAAGCTCTCAGGCCTTGTAAAATCCATACTTGGAGAAAAAGAGCATTACGGCATAGCTGTTGACTCCTCAAACAGTAAACGTTCCGGGATTGCAGATCTTGGCCGTACTCTGGCACAACTTGCCGCTCTTGGATATGATATAAAGCTCACCGGATGGGACGATGGATATATTCCCTCTACGGAACCAGTAAATAAAAAACCGTTCATGACAATACCTCTTTCCGGAGCAAACTATGTTAAACCAAAGCCGAAACTACCGCCTAAAACTCTTATCCCCTCTACTGTAGCAACTAAAAGCATTAACCAGGGAACAGGTGACATGAGTAACGTATCCGTACCAAAGAGCTCTTTGGCAGAATCTCTGCATTTCACAAGAGAGAGCATTGCATTACTGCAAAAAATGCAAGAAGAGACTGCGAAACTTCACAAACAGTTCCTTGAAGGGCAGGAAGCTGCCACCAGAACCATTCAACAGCTTTTATCGGGAGATACAACTTCTCTGAACAGTTCCGTTTCACATAAAATAAGCAGCTACGAGGAACAGAAACCGGTTTCAAACTTTACAAAACCTGTTGAAAAAACAGATATCCCTGCTGAACCAAAAGAACAGCGGCCTGTTAGCACGGCAAAACCGGCAGATAATATAGTTCCTACACTTTTAGCTGTTGTAAGCGAAAAAACAGGATATCCTGTAGAGATGCTGGATATGGAGATGGGACTGGACTCTGACTTGGGAATTGACTCTATTAAGCGGGTTGAAATCCTCTCCGCCCTTCAGGAAAGATTGCCAGACTCTCCTGTAATAGGTTCTGATCAGTTAGGAACCATACAGACCCTTGGAGATATCGCAAAATATCTTAGCGCAGGAGCTATAGTAGCCACAGTCGCAGCTCAAACAGCGATAGGAAGCAACAGTAACATAGCTTCCACTCTTCTGGCAGTTGTAAGCGAAAAAACGGGATATCCTATAGAAATGTTAGATATGGAGATGGGGCTGGACTCTGATCTGGGAATTGACTCCATTAAGCGGGTTGAAATTCTTTCCGCCCTGCAGGAAAGACTACCAGGTTCTCCTGTAATAGGTTCTGACCAGTTAGGAACCATACAGACCCTTGGAGATATTGCAAAATATTTGGACAAAGGAACTGTAACGGCTCCTACCGTAGCTCATGTCGCAGCTCAAACTCAGACAGCAGCAGAAAGTAGTAATGATATAGCCTCTATTCTACTGGCAGTTGTAAGCGAAAAAACAGGATATCCTGTAGAGATGCTGGATATGGAAATGGGGCTGGACTCTGACCTGGGAATTGACTCCATTAAACGGGTTGAAATTCTCTCTGCTCTTCAGGAAAGATTACCAAACTCTCCTGTAATAGGCTCTGACCAGTTAGGAACAATACAGACTCTTGGAGATATTGCAAAATATCTCGCTCCTGAAAAGGGAAAAGCAGCTACTCCACCTGTAATCCCTGAAATTATCGAGAAGCAAGAACAGCTACCTTTCCAGTTACAAGAAAATTTTGTTATTACAAGAAGCGAAGTAGTTCCAACACTTGTAACTACAGAAGCAACCTCAAAGATATCACTGCCTGAAAACAGGGAGCTTTGGATAACCGACGATGACTCCTCTTTTGTAGCTGAGCTTCATGCAAAACTGAGGGAAGAAGGAGTAAAAGTCCGCCTGGTTGCCATCAGCGAACTTATCACAGAAGAGTCTACTGCAAAACCTGCCGGACTTTTAATAGTAGCCCCTGAGACAGGAACAGACGATAAATTCCTTGAAGACGCTTTTCTGATGCTAAAAAGCGCGGCCCCTTCTCTTAAGGAAGCCGCTTCTCCCGGGAGGGGGCTGTTTGCAACAGTTTCAAGACTTGATGGAGCTTTCGGCTTTAAAGACGATTCAACCATAGTTGACCCAGTATCAGGAGGCCTGGCAGGCCTTGCAAAAACAGCCTCCAGAGAGTGGCCTGGCGTTTTCTGTAAAGCCATTGATATAGGTGGTTTCCCGACTGCAAAAGCCGCTGCTGAAGCTATTTCAAAAGAACTTTTCCTTAATGATCTTCTGGAAGCAGGTCTCAGACCTGAAGGGAGATATTCACTTACTCTGGAGGAACTCCCTCCTCTTCCAAGGGTAACTGCGCTTTCCATACCTGAAAAAAGCCTTATAGTTGTGACTGGCGGCGGTCGCGGAGTAACTGCATCAGCGGCAATAGCCCTTGCTGCTGCCTCAAAAGCAACCCTTCTCCTTCTCGGAAGAAGCCCTATAGCGGAAGAAGAGCCTGAATGGCTCAGAAACTTGGAAGATGAATCCGTTATAAAACGTGGTATTATGGAACATGCTGACGCTAAGCTCCACCCTAAAGAGATTCAGGAAGAGTATAACAGGATAATCGCTGGAAGAGAGCTGCGAGATACTCTTAAAAAAATAGAGATCGCCGGAGGAAAAGCTGTTTACAGAGCTCTGGATATAAGGGACTCCAGCCAGGTAAAAAATGTTATAGCAGAAGCCAGAAATTTCTATGGGCCTATTGTCGGTATTGTTCATGGAGCGGGAGTTTTGGCAGACAGGTTTATTGCAGATAAATCAATCGAGCAGTTTGAAACAGTTTACAGCACTAAAGTAGCAGGCTTTAGAGCCATTATGGCTGCCTGCCTTAAAAAAGAGCTCCGCTTTATTGCTATATTTTCCTCCACCACAGGAAGGCTTGGAAGAACAGGACAGGTAGATTACGCTGTCGCCAATGAAGTTCTTAATAAAATGGCTGCGAAAGAAGGCCGATTACGGCCTGATTGTAGAGTGGTCAGTATAAACTGGGGGCCATGGGACGGAGGAATGGTAACTCCTGCCCTTAAAAAAGTCTTTTCCAAGGAAGGAGTGGGATTAATAGACTTGAAAGCAGGAGCTGAATTTCTTGTTCAAGAAATCTCCGATTCTAAAGGCCCTGTTGAAATAGTTGCTGTTGCCAAAACAGAAGGCCAGCCTCTGACCATAGCGCCGGCAGCCCAAAAAAGTCTTAAGGAAGCTCTGATCTTTAATCTGGATATAAAGGATTACCCTTTCCTCCGCTCTCATGTAATTGACGGAAAGGCTGTTCTTCCTATGGCAATAATTGCCGAATGGCTGGCAAATGGTGCTCTCCATGGGAATCCAGGATTAAAATTTCATGGGTTTAATGATCTCCGTATCTGCAAAGGGGTAACTTTTGGGCAAGGGGGTTCCATAAAACTTCATATAATGGCGGGTAAGGCAGAAAAACATGAATTTCTCTACTCTGTTCCTATAGAACTGATAAGTTTCGAAAATATGGAAAAACCGATACTTCACGCAAAAGCTGAAGTTGTGCTGGCAACTCGTCTTCCTGAAGGAATACGGGCAATAAAAGAGACCCCTTCAACACCATATGAACCTCTTAACGGAGGGATATACCTGAGTGATCGGCTCTTTCACGGCATCGATCTCCAGGGGATTGAAAAAGTTAAAGGCTGCTCTGCAAAAGGAATTGCAGCTTTAGTGAAAAGCGCCCCCAAGCCGTCCGTATGGATAAAAAGCCCTATAAGAAGCAACTGGCTTACAGACCCTCTTGTAATGGATTCTGCCTTCCAACTGATGATTTTGTGGAGCTTTGAGCACTTCGGAGCCGGCTCTCTCCCATGCTTCGCAGCAAGATACCGCCAATATCAGGGAAACTTCCCAAAAGAAGGGGCGGAAGTGATTATACGAATCGTTTCAGAACATAAACATTCTGCTACATCTGATATGGAATTTATAGATAGAAATTCAGGAAAACTGATTGCAAGGCTTGAAGGTTACGAATGCATAATTGATCCCTCTCTCGAGGGAGCGTTCCAACGAAATCAATTGATAGAACAGGAAATCAGCAGTCTTGGAGCTAACTGATAATGGCAATACAGCTCACACCAGAAATTCCTTCAATAGCTATTGTAGGTATTGGTGGGATATTTCCGGAGGCTCCCAATCTTGAAGCTTACTGGAAAAACATAGTCGAAGGGAAAAGCGCTGCTAAGCCAGTCCCTGAAGAGAGATGGCCTGTAAAACCTGAGTCGGTTTTTAATCCAATCCCAGGAAAACCGGACAAAGTCTATTCATATAACAGTTGTTTCATCGAAAAAATCCCCCCTGTTTCCGCTATAAAAGAGCTCTCCGATGAAATCAGGAATCTCGAAGGCCTTGACCCGCTATTTCACTTACTTCTTAATGCAGGGGTAACGGCTTTTGCAGATTCTGTTACAGAGCCTGTTGACAAGAACCGCATAGGGGTAATAATCGGTAATCTTGCTCTTCCTACGGAAAAATCTTCCATGCTTGCCAGAGAAATCCTTGGCTCAACTTTCGAAGAGAAACTCCTGGGGCATTCAGAAACAAAGAGAGTAACAAACCCATTAAACCGCTACGTCGCCGGGCTTCCTGCAGGTATTCTGGCAAACGGCCTCGGCCTTGGCGGAGGCTGTTGTACTCTTGATGCT
>WQYY01000016.1 GCA_009780995.1 Desulfuromonadales bacterium | reverse complement strand
TTATCTCACTTATACTATTTCTATTCAATTTTAGCCCCTTGTACAGCCGTTATTATTGTTACATTCACAATATCCTCAACTGAACATCCTCTTGAAAGATCATTAACCGGTTTAGAGAGCCCTTGAATTATCGGACCGATTGCATCAGCTCCTCCAATTCGTTCAACAAGTTTATAGCCAATATTTCCTGCATCTAAATCAGGAAAAATAAGAACGTTTGCTCTGCCAGCCACATTACTACCAGGGGCTTTTCGCTGTCCGATGTCAGGGATTATCGCTGCATCAAGCTGTAATTCCCCATCTATTATTATTTCAGGATCTATCTGTTTTGCTATGGTTATGGCTGTAACAACTTTATCAACATCTTCATGGGTTGCGCTCCCTTTTGTCGAAAATGAAAGCATCGCAACTCGCGGCTCAACATCTAAAAAAGCTTTACAATTTTTCGCTGTTGCAATGGCAATATCAGCAAGGGCCTCTGAATTTGGGTTTGGGTTAACCGCACAATCGGCAAAAAACAATACGCCATCTTCGCCAAATTTCTTTTCATTTGTTACCATTATAAAGAATGAAGAGATAGTCTTTATTCCAGTAGCCGGGCCGACTGTTTGGAATGCTGCTTTAAGAACATTGCCAGTAGGGCTTGTTGCCCCAGCCACAACTCCATCAGCATCTCCATTCTTTGCCATCATCCCCGCAAAAAAGAGGTTATCTTTATTTTTTAATAATTCTTCTGCTTGCTTATGAGTAAGCCCTTTACTCTTTCTGAGTTCAACTAAGTCATTAATATATTGTGGGAGTTTTTGGGAGGTGAGAGGGTTTTCGATCAGTGTGTCACCAAGATCAATATTGTTTTTAGATGCAAAGCTCCTTATCTGATCTGCATCGCCAAGTAGTATTATTTTAGCGTATTTAGCTTTTGCTATCTTACTGGCAGCAAAAAGCATTCTTTCATCATAACTTTCAGGGAAAACAATAGTTTTCGTATTGCTTAAAGCTTTTTGCTTTATTCTTTCCATTATATGCATGTTAATACCCCCTGTAGAATAAATAAAACGTTGTTATAAATATATATAACATGCAATTATGTCAAGATAAATTATCTTTTTTTCTTCCTTTGTTGCTTTTTCAATAAATCAAATAGCAATTTTTGTTTTTCAATATTTAGTTGTACATCTTTTTTTGTTTCTTCGTCCATGCCACGCATCATCTTAGTAACGTTTGCTATGTATGGATCTTGTTCTTCGGAGACCATCATATTTTCTTCGGAATCAAGGAAATAGTCTATTGAAACTCCGTAGTTGCGCTTTAAAGCTATAAAAAATGCGCCGCCAGGCATTTTTTTATCTCTCTCTGCTTCACTTAAAAATCCGCATGAAACGCCAAGAGTAGCCGACATTTGTTGCAGTGTCATTAATCTACTTGTCCTAAAATCACGTAATTTTTCTCCGAAACTTTTTATCTTCATAGTGAAATTTTCCTGTTGCTTTTTTCTCTAAAGTGAGTTACTCTTTAAACTGGAATTATAGTATTTATGTAAAGAATTCAGCATTATACAGTGAAACCGCGTATTGTCTTAATTTACAACATTTTTTATTCAATTAACCAAATTTCTTTTATGTGAAATTACTCGGTGTGAATTAAAATATTAATTTACGTATACAACTTCAAAAATATAGCACAAATGTAGTTCTATATGCAATAACGCCTTGAACTTTACGTTTTAATATAACAGAATCGCCTTTCTTTAAAAAGGGTAAAGCGTGATAAAAAACCGCTTTGCCCTTTTTTATTGAAAAAATTTGATACTGTATTTAATTTTATACCGAACCAATTTTGAAACAATAACTTGTTGTCATTCATAATACCGAGAAACTTAGCACATTGAAATGTTTTGCGTTTAGAAAGGTTCTATATCAACTATAAATAAAGAGCGGTGGGTTAGCCAACTGCCACTCTAATTGCTTTATTTCAACAAAAACTAAAATTGACACGAACCTAGGCCAGATGTAATTATAAGAACTATTCCTTATGAGGTTTATATGGCAGATATTAAACTGAACAAAGATGGCTCGTTGACCATTCCAAGAGATACTCTATGTGAGCTTGGAATTGCTGATTCTGTTTCAATATATCTCGCTTCTGATGGTATGGGAGGGGCAAAAATCAGTCCTGTACCAATATCCATTCCTGATGCGACGGCTAAAGTTAATACTCTTAATACAGAAGTCGGAAAAAAGAATCTTCAAACTGAAATCAGATTTATTAAGGGAGTTGGGCCGAAGTTGGCAGAAAATTTCAATAAGCTTGGAGTGAAAAATGTCGAAGATGCACTTTACTTTTTGCCAAACAGGTATGAGGATCGGCGGGAGATAAAAAAAATAGGAGATTTGCGGCCTGGTGTTACAGAGGTTTTTGAAGGGGTAGTTATTTCAACAGTTATTTCAGCAACAAAAGGGGGAAGAAAAAATTTTGAGGCAATTGTTGGTGATGAAACCGGAACAGTAATCCTTAAATGGTTTAATTATAATCCTGCATGGATGAAAAAGGCATGGGCGGTTGGAAGACGAGGAGTTTTTACAGGTGAAATAAAACAGTTTGGTTATCATAGAGAAATACATCATCCTGACGTAGATTGGATAGCTCTTGATGTCACAATTCAAGATATTATAGATAGTGACCCTGCTACATATGGACGGATTGTTCCTGTATACCCTCTTACAGAAGGGATAAACCAGAAAGTTTTAAGAAGGATCATGAAAGAAGTTGTAGATAATTTTTCTGAATCTGTAAAAACGTGTATAAGCAGGGAAATACTTGAAAGGCATCATATTATTAATTTATCTGAAGCCCTTAGCGAAGTGCATTTCCCTTCAAATAAAGAAAATCTTTTATCTTTAAATCAGAGAAATACTGCCGCCCATAAATCTCTTGTATTTGATGAATTTTTCTTTCTTGAATTGGGATTAGCCCTAAAAAGACGTGGCATTACAATGGAGGAGGGAATATCTTTTGAAGTAACTCACAAATACACCAGACCGCTTTTAAAACTTCTTACCTTTAACCTCACCAATGCCCAACGTAGGGTACTTTCAGAGATCAAAGAAGATATGATGTCCCCGTTTCCGATGCATAGGCTTGTTCAGGGAGATGTTGGCAGTGGGAAGACTCTTGTAGCTCTTTTATCAGCTCTTATTGCTGTGGAAAATGATTATCAGGTAGCGATTATGGCTCCTACTGAGATATTAGCAGAGCAACATTTCCTTAATATTAATAACTGGTGTAACCGGTTGGGAATCAAAGTTGTGCTTCTTACGGCTTCGCAAAAGGGTAAGGTTAGGGAAACTTTACTTGAACAGATAAAAACAGGAGAGGTGAATATAGTTATTGGGACCCACTCGGTTATACAGGAAAAAGTGGAATTTTACCGTTTTGGTATGGGTATTGTTGATGAGCAGCACCGTTTCGGGGTATTGCAAAGGGGTATTTTGCGTAAAAAGGGTCAAAATCCGGATATACTCGTTATGACAGCAACTCCAATTCCACGTACTCTGGCAATGACTCTGTTTGGCGATCTCACACTTTCAGTTATTGATGAGCTTCCGCCAGGCCGTACTCCGGTTGTTACGAAGAAGTTTTTTGAGTCACGGAGAAATCAGGTCTATGAACTATTATCAAATGAGATAAGAAAAGGAAGGCAGGCATATATTATTTATCCTCTTGTGGAAGAATCTGAAAAATCAGAACTAAAAGCAGCAACGCAAATGGCTGAAAAACTACAGAATGAAATTTTCAATGAGTTTAAAGTTGGCCTTATTCATGGCCGAATGAAGCCTGAAGAAAAAGAGCAGGTTATGTCAGCTTTCAAGGCGGGTGAAATAGATATTCTTGTTTCAACAACAGTTATAGAAGTCGGTATTGATGTGCCAAATGCTACAGTTATGGTAATTGAACATGCAGAACGTTTTGGGTTATCTCAACTTCACCAACTCCGGGGGAGAGTGGGGCGTGGAGAGCATATGTCATATTGTATGCTTATTGCTTCAGATAAAGTGTCGGAAGAAGGACAAAAAAGACTGCATGTAATGGAGAGTACAAACGATGGATTTAAAATTGCCGAAGCTGATCTTGAAATAAGAGGACCTGGTGATTTTCTTGGGACACGGCAATCAGGATTGCCGGATTTCAGGGTTGCTAATATTCTTAAGGATGGCCGTATATTGGAAGAAGCCCGCCGTGAGGCATTTGCGCTAGTTGAAAGGGATCCGGAATTGAAACTCCCTGAGCATAGAGAGATTGCTGCGGAGCTTAATAGGAGATGGGAAGGAAGGCTTGAGCTGGCAAGCATAGCTTAACTAGGTAAGAAATGTTAGAGCAGATAAAAAAATACATCAATAAACTTATTGCTGATGGCTCAGCCAAATCTAAAGATGCGGCTATTGCGCTGAAAGATGTTGATATAATCAGGTATGGCAATGAAAAACTTTCTGATTTAGCGGCTAAAGTGCTGGAATGTTTGAATGATACGGCGGTACTTATAGCTTCACCTCCATTCCCTTTAATAGATTTCTCATTATCAAGGGCCGGAAAAAATGATAAGTGCATTATTCCAGAAGATAGCGAAACAAAGACATTTTTACATGATATTCCGTTTTTAAAGAAAGAATATCTTTTATTAGCCCCACATGAACAGATAGCTGCTCTTTTAAGTAACCGTAAAGGTATTATTTTAGAAGGAACAGGTATAATTTCTGTTGGTGCTTTCACTGTAGAACAGGCTTATGCTAACTACTCTTCAATATATCACTCTATTTTTGTAAAATTTTTTCAGGACATTCTTCTTAATGGAGTCAAGAATAATAAAGAATTATTGTTTTGTGAAAATTTCCTGTCAGATGAGTTTTTACTTCTAAACAGTGAAGGGTTACGGTTTAAAAATGAACTTCTTACTGATTCTAAAAAAATTTATACAGCAATGTCGGAAATAGGTAAATATACAGTGGAAAGAGGCCTTGTTGACTCTTTTTTCGGCAATATTTCTTATAGAAATGACTATTGCCTGTATATTTCACAAACAGGGGCAAGTCTTGATAATTTAGAAGATTGTATAGATCCCGTGCCTTTTGACAATTCGTCAACTGCTGGAATTACAGCGTCAAGCGAGCTTGAAGCCCATAGAAAAATTTATAAAATGTCAGACGCCAGGTGCATACTCCACGGCCACCCCAAATTTTCGGTTATTATGAGCATGGTTTGTAACAAAGAGGGATGCAATGTGGATGATTGCGGGAAAAATTGTCCTGAAGAGCGGTTTATTGGTAAAACGCCAATTGTATCAGGTGAAATAGGGGGGGGAGGGCTTGCTGAAACTGTTCCATCTGCCATTGCAGAGTTTGGTAAGGTTATAGTGTATGGCCATGGCACGTTTACTAAAGGGACACATGGTTTCAAAGAAGCTTTTGAAGCTATGTTAGCAACTGAAAATTTCTGCCGGTCAGAATATAAGCGGCAATTTCTAACTCAAAACTGTTTTCGTATATAGGTATCTTTTTTCCAGTTGATATCATCCTTGTCAGGGTAATCGATGTTATAATTGAGGCCCCTTGATTCTTTCCTCTGTTTTGCGCAGAGTACAATCAGCTCAGCTACTGTTACAATGTTTCTTAGTTCAATGAGGTCAGACGTTACGATAAAATCCCAATAATACTCAGTTATTTCTTTCTGTATCAGGTTAATTCTGTGAAGAGCTCTTTCAAGTCGTTTATTTGATCGTACTATTCCAACATAATTCCACATACACCTTCTTATCTCATCCCAGTTTTGTGAAACAACCACCATTTCATCACTATTAGTCGCCTTTCCTAAGTTCCATTCAGGTACGGTTATATTGGAGAGTGCGGAATTATTTATCTTGCTAATGGAATGTTGGTATGCTCGTCCTGCATATACAGCAGCTTCCAGCAGTGAATTACTGGCAAGTCTATTTGCTCCATGCAGTCCAGTACATGCGACTTCACCCATTGCATAAAGATTTTCTATATCTGTTTCAGCATGTTCATTAACTAAGACACCACCACAGAGATAGTGGGCTGCCGGAACCACAGGTAAAGGTTCTTTTGTCATGTCAAGGCCATATTCGAGGCAGGTTTTATATATATTGGGGAAACGGGTACGTACATATTCCGGATCTTTATGGGTTATATCAAGAAAAGCAGAATCGTCCCCGTATATTTTCATCTCATTATCAATTGCCCGTGCAACAATGTCTCTTGGCGCCAGATCTTTTAAAGGATGATATTTTTCCATGAAAGCAGTGCCATCAGCTCGTCTGAGAATAGCTCCCTCTCCTCGAACTGCTTCGGATATCAGAAATGATTTTGCATTTGGATGATAAAGCGTTGTTGGGTGAAACTGCATAAATTCCATATTTGCTATAGTCGCGCCAGCCCTGTATGCTATTGCAACTCCGTCACCTGTAGCAATATCGGGGTTACATGTGTAGAGGTAAACCTTTCCAGCGCCGCCTGTTGCAAGAAGCGTTACATCAGCAGTAAACGTTTTTACAATTTCTGATTTTATATCCAGAGCGTATGCCCCAAGGCACCTCTCTTTTGACATCGGTTTCTGGGTTATTTTCGATTCGGTAATAAGGTCTATTGCGATATGATACTCATAAACGGTGATATTTTTGTTTTTTGATACTGCTTCAACTAATGCGCGCTCAATTTCTCTGCCTGTTACATCGTCTGCATGCAGAATTCTTCTTTGACTATGTCCGCCTTCTCTTGTCAGGTCGTAAGAGTCAGAATCATTATTCCGTGTGAAATTAACTCCCCATTCAATTAGAGAGTTTATGGTTTTTGGCCCTTCTTCAACTACCATACGTACAATATCTTCATGGCATATACCTGCACCGGCAACCAAAGTATCTTTAGTATGTGTATCAAAGCTGTCTTCGGTTGAAAAAACTGTGGCTATCCCACCTTGAGCATAGCTTGTTGAAGATTCATCAATTTCCCTTTTTGTAATAACAGCTACCGTACCATGTTCAGCGGCTTTAAGTGCAAATGTAAGACCTGCTACACCACTACCAATGACAAGAAAATTGCTATTGATTCTCATATGTTTAATTCTCCGAATAGAGTTTTAAGCTGGTTAGAAGTATTACCTCTTGAAGAGCGCTATGTCAATGGATTATGGTATTAATCCATGTTTTTGGTAGTGTAGCAGCTATATAAAAAGAAAGCCCTGCTAAAATTAGCAGGGCTTTCTTCGTTCAGCTTAATGATTAGCTACCAGTTTGTGTGGATAATCATTTTTTTTCGTCTGGTGAGCAGTAAATCTCTGCTTGAACACGTCTGTTTAGAGCACGTCCAGCTGCTGTTTTGTTAGTTGCGATAGGTTTAGAGAAGCTGTATCCTTTTGCGTCAAGCTGTTTAGGATTAACATTAAAGTTTTTGATTAAGTAGTTACGAACAGCATTTGCACGACGCTGAGAAAGCCCCATGTTGTATTTAAATGTTCCGATGTTATCAGTATGCCCTGCTATACGGGTAAATGAATTTGGATGTCTTGCAATAGCATCAGCAGCTCTTTTCAACTCGCCTTTAAACTGAGGCTTAATGAAATACTTGTCAAAATCAAATAGAACTTTAATAGTAACTGTTTCACATGCTTCACCTTCAGGCTTTGTCATCACCTTAGGAGCTCTAACTTGTACAGTAGCAGTGTTGTTTGTGACCCCACCTTGACCTCTACAAATAAGAGTAAAGTCTGTTGTATCTGTCGGAGCAACATTTCTTGTACCACTTGTTGCTTCAACAGCGCCAACAGCAGGTCTTATAACACAGTCTGTGGCATTTTGGCATGACCAGTTAAGGGCAGAGCTATCACCTTTTACTATGGAAGCCGGTGTGGCAGATAAGTTACATACAGGTGCCAAAGGTGCTGCAGGAGTTGTTACCTGAACGGTGGCATTGCTGGTAGTTGAACCACCTTCTCCAGCGCAGGTAAGTGTATAGTTTGTTGATGTTGATGGTGTTACACTTGCAGAACCGTTTGCCACAACAGCCCCGACACTTGGTTGAATTGAAAGACTCGTAGCATTTTGTGATGTCCATGAAAGAGTTGAAGAGCTTCCGCTTACTATTGTAGTAGGGTTAGCTGCTAAAGCGCATGTTGGTGCTGCTGGAGCTGGGGCTGGCTTATGGCCGCCAAAGAAGAATCCAATACCAAGAGTATATTCAAAATTATTTGATGTTGGCCCCATATCTCTGATTAAATGTCTGACATCAGCGCGAATAGCGATATCATCTGTTACGAAAAATTTCGCGCCAAGACCGTAATCAAATATACCACTGTTTTTAGATGCATTATTAACTTCTTTCAGATGCTGCCCGCCGTATCCAACAGCTATGTAAGGTACAAACCAACTATCAGGCATGAAATTGTACAGACCTTCAAGTCTGTACTGCCATCCGCCTTTACTGATGTTATTAGGTGATTTATTGTTTGTCAATTCAGTAGCAATATACTGAACCCCAGCTTCTAAACCAATTGTTTTTGTGATGTTATAACCGGCTTTGATACCAAATAACATTGTTGGGGACATCGCTTTACTAAATTTAGTCCCATTTGGGTTGACACCTCTTTGCTCTGCGCCATCAAAGTGATACCCACCTATAAATGGTGTAATCACAAAAGAATTAGCGCGATTCTCAGCATGTGCCATTGATGAGCATAGCACTGTTGCTGCTAGGGCAGCAATTGATAAGAATTTTTTCATCTCTTTCTCCTTTTTTCATTTATCCCTGACATAAGGGATTAGTATTGGTCAATTTAATAAAGCTAAGTTTTCAGAATTTTACACTACTACTCTGGTTTATGCAATAACATAGATACAAATTTTTTAAATATTGAATCACATTTTTAATTTTAAACTTATAACTTTCTTAAGGGTTAATGTCAAATATTCTGAGCATAATTAGCCTTTATTCTTGACAAGTTTTCTTAAAGACGACTATATAAATCCTGAAATTATAAGTTGTATTTTACATTTGGAGGAATTTTGATGGATGCAAGAAATTATATTTTCAGTTCAGAATCGGTATCAGAAGGACATCCTGATAAAATTGCTGATCAGATTTCTGATGCTGTCCTTGATGCAATTTTTACACAAGATACAAAATCCAGAGTTGCATGTGAAACTCTGATTACTACCGGAATGGTAGTAATTGCCGGGGAAATTACGACAAATGCAGTTATTGATATGGCTGCAGTAACAAGAAACACCATAAAAGATATCGGATATAATGATTCAGCTATGGGGTTTGACTGGGAAACTTGCGCTGTTCTCACAACAATTGATAAGCAGTCTCCTGACATTTCAATAGGAGTTACTGAAGGTGAAGGGATGTTTAAAGACCAAGGCGCCGGAGATCAGGGGATAATGTTTGGTTATGCCTGTAATGAGACTGTTGAACTTATGCCTATGCCGATACTTCTTGCCCACCGTCTTGTTGAATCATTGTCACGGGTTAGAAAATCGGGTGAACTTAGCTTTTTACGTCCGGACTCTAAATCTCAGGTTTCAATCCGTTACGAAAATGACAAGCCTGTATATGTGGATACTATAGTTATATCTTCTCAACATGCTCCTGAAGTCTCTTACAAAGATATAAAAGAGGGGATAATTGAAACAGTTGTAAAGAAAATAATTCCTTCAAAACTTATGGATGAGAATACAAAGATTTTGATAAATCCTACAGGTAGGTTTGTTATTGGCGGTCCAATGGGTGATTGCGGCCTTACCGGACGTAAGATTATAGTTGATACTTATGGTGGTATGGGAAGGCATGGTGGCGGAGCTTTCTCAGGTAAAGATCCTTCAAAGGTAGACCGTTCCGCTGCATATATGGGAAGATATGTTGCAAAAAATCTGGTAGCAGCCGGACTTTGCGATAAATGCGAGCTTCAGACAGCTTATGCAATAGGCGTTTCCGAGCCGGTTTCAATTATGGTTAATACTTTTGGTACGGCGAAGATCTCTGAGTCGAAAATCGTTGATATTGTGAAAAGAACTTTTGATTTAAGGCCAAGAGCCATAATTGAACAGCTTGATTTGTTAAAGCCGATTTATAAGGCAACTGCTGCATATGGCCATTTTGGAAGGGAACTTCCTGATTTTACATGGGAAAAAACGGATAAAGCAGGCGTTATTAAAGAACTTGCAGGGATTAAATAATTCGATGATTTATTGAAAAGAGCTGTTGAAATTAAGCAGCTCTTTTTATTTTAGCTATCAGGCATTACGATTAAAGCGGTACCCTATACCTCTAACAGTTATAAAATGTTTTGGATTGGAAGGTTCAGGCTCAAAGTATTTTCTTAATCGTACAATAAAATTATCAATCGTTCTTGTTTCAATATTAGTAGAATATCCCCAGACCTTTTCCAAAATTTCACTTCTTCGTACTGTTTCACCCTCCTTTTGAAAAAAGAGAGAAAGCATTTTTACTTCAAGATCTGTAAGATCTATCTCTCCTTGAGCTGTTTTTGCGCTGTAAGAAAGTAAAAAAACCTCGTTATCGCCAAAGATATATCCTTCTTCTGTGGGTTCAGGAATGTACCATGATGACCTACGCAACATCCCCTTCACCCGTAAAAGAAACTCTTTTAAATTGAAAGGTTTTCCAAGGTAATCATCGGCTCCACAAGACAAACCAGCCACCCTGTCAGGTTCATCTGTTTTCGCAGTGAGCATAAGGATAGGAACTCTCACATCCTTTTCTCTTATCTGTTTGCAAATATCAAAGCCATTTATATCCGGCAGCATAATATCAAGAATTATCAGGGCAAATTGATTAACTTCCAACATCTCCAGAGCTTTTTTCCCATTTTCTGCATGACTTATACGAAAGCCTTCCTGTTCAAGGTTAAAGCATATTCCCCTTGCGATATGTATTTCATCTTCAACAAGCAAGATGTGTGGCTTTTCCATATTATGTATTCCTGTTAGGCTAATCTGTTACACAGGGAACTGTGATCTTAAAAATGCTTCCCTTTCCTTTGCCATCGCTATGCACACTGATTTTACCACCGTAGTGTTTTAAGATAGATTTTACTATATAAAGACCAAGTCCTGTGCCATTGATTGTTTCTCTATCACTTTTTATCCTATAAAATTTACGGAAAATATTTTTAAACTCCTTTTTCTCGATCCCTTTTCCATTATCTTCTATTGATAGTTGGCAAAACTTTCCGGCTTTTTTGAGTATAATTTTAATTTCAGGATCAGCAGAGTTATAAAACAGTGCGTTTTCAAGAATGTTCCGTAAAACCATTTCAACTCCGTCAGTTTCAGCTTTAATCTTTATATCCGGCTCAATTTCAACAGATAGTTCCGCTTTTGCAAGGAATGTTTTTTTAGCTACTGTAATATAATTACTGATAAAAGAGCTGAAATCAATAACAGGGAGTCTTTTGAAGCTTATATGTGTATGTTTTTGCTCAAGCCTGGCACTCATAAGCATATTACTTATAAGATTATTTAACCTGTTGGTATCTATAAGCATTGTTTCTAAAAAACGTTCCATTTTTTCAGGAGGAGGTTGCCTTAGTTGTATCGTTTCAAGGTGTAATTGAATCGAAGCAAGAGGGGATTTAAATTCATGGCCTAGTTGAGATATAAAATTTTTCTGTGTAGCATAAAGCCTTGATTGCCGCTTCCAGAATATAAAGATGATATACATTCCTACCAGTATAAGAAAAAGAAGAACAATCCCTGTAACCAGGACAGGCCAGTCAATATGGGGGGGGATACTTTCAGGTCTGTAATGCTCTAAAATCTTTCTTAATTCATAATGGCCTTTAAAAAACCAGATTACCCAGAAAACAAGAATAAGTATCCAAAGGGCTTGTATTGCCAAAAGAGTTACTATAGGACTGAATAAACTTTTAATTTTTTTCATATTGATCTTCTTTTTAACATTATACTGTATTTTATAACAAGTAGAAGATGAGATGACTTCGGCTTTTGGCTCGATTCCCAGTGTGGAGTGTGAAGAGTGGAGTTAAAAAATACAATTTCACACTCCAAACTCCACACTGATTTATAAAGTACAGTTTTACATTAATGTTACATTTGACATCTAACGATTCTGGTACTCTTTTACTTAATTGTAAAAATATTGCCGGAGATAATTAAAAATGTCATCTGGGTTTAAAATAGGGAAGTACACCGTTAAATATCCTATTATTCAGGGGGGTATGGGAGTCAGAATATCCGGTGGCTCATTGGCTGGGAATGTAGCAAAATGCGGTGGAATCGGTTTAGTTGCTGCTGCAGGGATAGCCCTTAACAGCCAGTCTTACAATGGGAAAAACTATTTTAACGCAGAAGTTGAAGCATTTAAGACTGAACTTAAAAAAGCATATTCAATAGCTCCGGATGGGATAATTGGTGTTAATGTAATGGTTGCTTTAACCGACTATGAAGAACTTGTAGTGGCGGCTATTGAAGGGGGAGCCAAGGTTATAGTTTGCGGAGCAGGGCTACCCCTCACTCTGCCAGGTTTAACCGCTCACGCTCCTGATGTGGCGATTATTCCTATTGTCTCTTCTGTCAGAGCGGCTCAACTTATAGTTAAGAAGTGGGTAAAAGCGTATAACCGCATTCCAGACGCTATTGTTGTTGAAGACCCCGACAGTGCAGGGGGGCATCTTGGGGAGAAAATGGAGATTATTGGTAATGGCCAATATGACCAGTACGCTACAGTAAGAGGTGTAAAGAGCTATCTAGGAGAAGAATTTCCCGGTGTTTCAATTCCGGTTATTGCTGCCGGCGGCATATGGGATCGTAATGACTTACAGTATGCCCTTTCACATGGTGCTGACGCTGTCCAGATGGCAAGCCGTTTTGTTTGTACTGAAGAATGTGATGCAGATATTGCATTTAAAATGAAGTATATAAATTGCAAGAAAGATGAAATAGGCCTTATTATGAGTCCCGCAGGCCTTCCGGGAAGAGCGATTATTGCAAACGCTGATAATATAGTGGATTACGATATTAAAAATAATACTGCTTGTAGTACTGGATGCCTTAAGAAATGTTCCTATAAAGAGAGTAAAGAGCGTTTTTGCATTGTTACGGCTCTTGACAGGGCGCAGCGTGGGGATGTAGATACAGGGCTGGTATTTTGCGGTACAAACGCATGGAGGTCCGAGAAGATTACAACGGTGAAGGCTATTTTTGATGAATTGTTTGAGTGACTTCGGCTTTTGGTCATATGCTACGTTGTCTTCGTCGCGTCTTGTTCATGTAGGGGCGTGATTTATCACGCCTTCGCTGGACGCGATAAATCGCGCCCCTACACAGGACGCCTTGTCTATGTTCCAAAATCCTGTGTCACTGATTTTGGCTTTCGCTTTTTGTACCTGTCATTGCGGGCTTGACTCGCAATCTCCAAATAGCAGGGGATTGCGGCTCGTAGGCTGCAATGACTAATACACGCCACTCTTCAAGAATTGCCTATGACTCAAAATCCTGTGTCATTGAGTATGTAAAAATTGGTAAGCCAATGCCGTAAATAATTCAGATAGAAATTTTTTTAAAATTAGGTTAAAACTCTCCATAATGGTAATGGCTCATAGATATTTACTATGAGCCATTTTTTTAATGGTTCAAAAAGTTCGTTATGGAGATAGTTCAGAGTCATGTCAGACTTTTCAATTAAGAAAACTCCTTCAGCTTATAATTATCAGCTTCTTATAAAAAATATTCTCTTCTCTCCGGTTATTAATGCTCCCTCTCAGGAAATTGTTTACAGAGACATTTTCAGATACACGTATAAAGATATGAAAGAGCGGGTTTGCAGACTTGCTAACGCCCTTAAAACTCTTGGAATTAAACCTGGCGATACAGTAGCAGTTATGGACTGGGATTCACATCGTTATCTTGAATGTTTTTTTGCGGTTCCAATGATAGGAGCCGTTTTACACACAATAAATGTGCGTTTTTCTCCGGAGCAGATTTTATACACCATAGACCATGCGGAAGATGACATTATCCTTGTAAACAGTGAATTTTTACAGATTATTGAACAGATACGCGGGCGGATAGACAGTGTAAAAAAATATGTTCTTTTAAATGATGAAAAGGAGTTTCCAAATACGACTATACGATTTGCAGGGGAGTATGAAGCTCTTCTTGCAGAAGCCTCTCCGGATTATGAATTTCCTGATTTTGACGAAAACCTAAGAGCTACCACCTTTTATACAACAGGTACAACCGGAATGCCAAAAGGAGTATACTTCAGCCACAGGCAACTTGTTCTGCACACTCTTGGAATAATGGGAATGTTCGGTACATCTGTCGGGCACGGCAGGTTTCACATAGAAGACGTATATATGCCTATAACGCCTATGTTTCATGTTCACGCATGGGGTTTCCCGTATATTGCTACTATGATGGGAATAAAGCAGGTTTATCCAGGGAGATATGTTCCTGAAATCCTTCTTGATCTTATAGAATCTGAAGGGGTGACTTTTTCACATTGCGTTCCTACAATTCTCCATATGCTTTTAAAACACCCTAATGCCGCAAAAGCCGACTTATCAGGATGGAAAGTTATGGTTGGCGGTTCTGCCATGTCCAGTCCTTTATGCATGGATGCCATGAAGCGGGGTATTGATATTTTCACGGGTTATGGGATGTCAGAAACATGCCCTGTTATTACAACAGCTCACTTGACCTCTGATATGCTGGAACTTCCATTGGAAGAACAGGTGGCTATAAGGTGTAAAACAGGTAAAACTGTTCCCCTTGTTGATATTAAAGTAGTAGATTCGGAACTGCAAGAGCAGCCAAGAGATGGAAGCAGCATTGGTGAGATCGTTGTCAGAGCTCCGTGGCTGACTCAGGGGTATCTCAAAGATAAAAAAACTTCGGAAAGGTTATGGGAAGGGGGATATCTCCATACAGGAGATGTCGCAGTACGGGACAAGCTTGGGTATATAAAGATTACCGATCGTACAAAAGATGTAATAAAAGTTGCGGGTGAATGGGTCTCTTCATTGGAGTTGGAAGATATCATTGCACATCATACCGCTGTCAATGAAGTTGCGGTTATAGGGGTTCATGATGAAAAATGGGGGGAGCGGCCTCTTGCCCTTGTCATGTTAAAAAAAGGGAAAAAGGCTACAAAAAAAGAGATTGTTTACCATGTTCGAGAATATGCTGAAAAAGGAGTGGTAAACAAACAGGTTGTATTATTAAAAGTCCACTTTGTAGATTCTATAGATAAGACAAGTGTGGGTAAGATAGATAAAATAGCTCTTAGACGAAAGTATGCAGACTTGTGACTTCGGCTTTTGGGCATATTTGAAATAGTGTGGAGTGTGAAGAGTGGAGTGTGGAGTTAAACCCCCACTCTCTACACTGTTATATGTTGCTGGAAATTCCCTTCCGTGGAAGGGTGCCCGAAGGGCGGGGTGGTTAATATCGTTACAAAAGAGGAAACTATTATGCTTAAAGAGTTTATTGTTGCTGATTTGGAACTTGCAGAGTGGGGGCGTAAGGAAATTAAAATCGCTGAAACGGAAATGCCGGGACTAATGGCAATTCGTGAGGAATATAGGGAGAGTAAACCTTTAAAAGGCGCTCGCATAAGCGGTTCATTGCATATGACCATACAGACGGCAGTTTTGATTGAAACCTTAACAGCTCTTGGCGCTGAGGTGCGTTGGGCGTCTTGTAATATCTTTTCCACTCAGGACCATGCTGCTGCTGCAGTAGCTGCCACCGGAGTTCCGGTCTTTGCGGTAAAAGGCGAGAGTCTGGAAGAGTATTGGAAGTATACTCACAAAATATTTGAATGGTCTGACAAGGAATATTCAAATATGATTCTTGATGATGGGGGCGATGCCACTTTGCTACTGCATCTAGGGGCGAAAGCTGAAGAAGATATTACGGTATTGGACAATCCATCGTCAGAAGAAGAAAGTGTACTTTTTTCTGCCATCAAGCATAAGCTTTCGACTGACCACAAATGGTATTCCGAGCGTGCAGAGAAAATAAAAGGTGTTACAGAAGAGACAACAACAGGTGTGCACCGCTTGTATCAAATGCATCAGCGTGGTGAGCTTAAGTTTCCTGCTATTAATGTAAATGACTCCGTAACAAAGTCCAAATTTGATAATCTCTACGGTTGCCGGGAATCCTTATTGGACGGGATTAAACGTGCTACAGATGTAATGATTGCGGGAAAAATTGCCGTAATATGCGGATATGGAGATGTAGGAAAAGGTTGTGCACAGGCTCTGAGATCACTCTCTGCCCAGGTATGGGTTACTGAAATTGATCCTATATGTGCTCTTCAGGCTGCAATGGAGGGTTATCGTGTTGTAACAATGGATTATGCAGCTGATAAAGCAGATATATTTGTTACGGCAACAGGTAACTGTCGTGTAATAACTCTTCAACATATGCTAAAAATGAAAGATCAGGCAATTGTATGTAATATCGGGCACTTTGATAGTGAAATTGAAGTTGCAGAACTGGAAAAGTATCAATGGGAAGAGATAAAACCCCAGGTTGACCATGTTATATTCCCTGACGGTAAAAGGATTATACTCCTTGCTAAAGGGCGTTTAGTGAATTTGGGCTGTGCAACAGGCCATCCGAGTTATGTTATGTCCTCTTCATTTGCAAATCAGACAATTGCCCAGATAGAGATATTCAATAATCCCGGGAAATACCCTATAGGGGTTTACACTCTGCCGAAACATCTTGATGAGAAGGTAGCCAGGTTGCAGCTTAAGAAACTCAATGCTGAACTGACAAAGCTTTCACAAGAGCAGGCTGACTATATTGGGGTGTCTTTGGATGGGCCTTATAAGCCGGAGCCTTATAGGTATTGAATTTGTTTAACTTCGGCTTTTGGTCATATCTAAAATAGTGTGAAGAGTGAAGTGTGGAGTTAACCCCACCAAATAAAGGTTTTTAAATTCCCCTCTATGGAGGGGTGCCCGACCTGCCTGCAGGTAGGAGGGCGGGGTGGTTGAATCGGGACGCCCAGTGTGCGTCCCCTATGAGTTCATCTTGTATTGTTTCCCCCTCGTTTCCTGACAAGAGTTTGATGACATGGCATTTTTAACGTCATTCAATTTATTGCCTAATCCTCTCTATCTTCCTACAATTAGGCAAGATTGTTTTGTTCAATTTCCCTGTACAACTATTCTTACCAGCTGAGGTAATACCTGAGCTAATAAATAATTGAAATCATATATCATAATAATATAAGTATTGCCTAATTCTCCTATGACTCATAGAATTAGGCAATAATTTAATGCATTATTGTAAAAAGTCTTATAATCAGATAAATTTTTGACATTATTTTGACATCACTTTATTTTGAATGGTATAAAAATATTAAATTCGCTTTTATAAAATCAAACAAAGGGGGGAGTTTAAATGAATGGCAAATATTGTTCCAAGTGGCTTAGACCAGCTATCCTAGGTATGTTGGGAGTGGTAGCTCTGTCTGGTCAGGGATGGGGATGGTCATTGGGTAGTTTAGATGGTGCTATTTCTGCAGGTGGGAGTGCCTGGAAAGCAGCAACTTTATCAGACAAGGATGTTAAAGAGCTATCTGACAGGGCATGTGCCGAGGTGGATCAGCAGTCTAAAATTGCTCCGCCAAACAGTAAATACACTGTCCGCCTTCAGAAAATAATGAAAGGGATGCCTTCAGAAATTAATGGGCATAAACTTCAATATAAGGTTTACATGACTCGGGATATAAACGCATGGGCAATGGGTAACGGCTGTGTAAGAGTTTACAGCGCACTTATGGATATGATGACAGATGACGAGATACGAGGTGTTATTGGTCACGAAATTGGTCATGTTGCTTTAGGGCATTCCAAGAAAGCTATGCAAACAGCATACGCTGCTACTGCAGCTCGTCAGGTAGCGTCTGCTTCAGGAAATTCGATAGCTACATCAATCAATAGTTCACAACTAGGCGACCTTTCAGAGAAATTTATTAACGCGCAGTTCTCTCAAAAACAGGAGAGCGCTGCTGATGACTACTCTTTTGATCTTTTAACAAAGAGTGGTTTTAAACGTGAGGGGTTGGTAACTGCGTTTCAAAAGTTGGCTAAAATGGGTGACAGCAGCAGTATGCTTAATTCCCATCCTGCTTCTTCAGCCAGGGCTAAACACATCCAGGACAGGATTGACAAGAATAAATAGTTTGGAGTTTGGAGTGTGAAGAGTGGAGTTAATTATAATTCCACACTGGCTTTACCTATGAATCAAAACTCTGCATCATTAGGCGTGAAAAACCTGTGAAATCAGGCATAGCCTGAGCTCACAGGTTTTTTATTGCTCTTTGTTAGGAAACGTGAGGCAGCAGAATCAGGCCAAAGGCTTGCGCCACATAAAAAGGCCGAAGTCAGACTTGGAAGTATCTCTCTTTTTCGCTGTAAATGCACCCGCAATACTGCTGCCTGTATAACCCCATTTCTTTTGAAATCCTTATCCCTTCCTGCCAGCCTTTACGGAAATCCTCATAGTAAAACTTCACTCCGTAATTCTCAGCAGCCTTTTCCGCAGTTTTTATAATCTCTTCATGCTTTTGATAACGGCTGTAGAGAAGGGTTGATGAGAAAGCTTCAAAACCTTTCGCCGCAGCCTGGGCTGCTGTTACATTGAGTCGTGATGAGTAACAGTAACTGCATCTGTCATCATAGTTGTTGGCAACAGCTTTCAGGAACTCTTCCAGAGCGTAATCATCATTACAGATTATCTCTGTACCTGTCTCCTCTCCCATTTTTACGACACTTTCCAATCTTTTTTTATATTCCTGATATGGGTGGATATTATGGTTGTAAAAAAAGCCGGTTACGTTATGGGAGCCATCTTTAAGGGTTTTGATCGGATATAAAGCGCATGGGCCACAGCATATATGTAGAAGAATATTCATTATTTTACCGCCATTGCTTCTTTCGCCAGTTTCAGCGAGATTTTACGTTTAGTTATAAAAGCCTGCTCTTTTATCCTGTCAAGGGCAACAGTAAGGGACGGAATATCCCTTTGTATGTTCAAAAGAAGATAATCAATAACATCTTCCGGAAGTATTATCTGCCTGTCTTCGGCCAGTTTTTTCATTATTGCTTTTCTTGAATTGTCGTCTGAGATATCAATTTTTGCGACTAAACCCCAAAGAAGCCTTGATATAAGATGTTCGTTGATATTCTTTATCTCTTTGGGAGGAGATGAGGCAGTTATAACAATCTTGCGGTCTGTGGAGTGAAAATCATTGAATAGCTGCCAGATGGCTATTTGCAGGTCAGCATCTGCACCTATTTCGTCTATATCATCTATGAGAAGGGCAGGGAGTTGCTTTAGCTCTGAAAATAGCTCATTATAATTTTGCTCAGCCAGCGAAGCCATGTTTATTAAAGGTATATTTGAACCGGCTGTTTTTGAAAGTTCTTTGTTCACGGCTGTCAGCAGATGGGTTTTTCCGGATCCTTTCGGCCCATAGAAGTACAAAAGATTTTCTTCCGAATTATTTTCTATAATTCTTTTTACAAACTCCGTTGCGGTTCGGTTTCCGTCGCATATAACAAAATTATCAAGTCTGTATTGAGGGTTATTGGGGAAATCAAAGATCAGCTGCATGTCAGAAGAGCTGTCCCTGAGGGATATCAGGGGCTATCCGGTTAAAATGTAGATATGCCGATTTTGTAGTGACCCGTCCTCTTGGGGTTCTGTTAAGGAAACCCTGTTGGATCAAAAAGGGCTCAATAACATCTTCTATTGTGTCACTTGCTTCACACACGGCTGCCGCAATGGTTTCAAGGCCTACCGGCCCCCCACCGAACTTATCAATTATTGTAAGAAGGACGGTTCTGTCCATCTGATCAAATCCCAAGTCATCTACTTCAAGAAGGGCAAGGGATTTCTTTACTACTTCTGATGTTATAATACCGTCTGACATGATTTGAGCAAAATCTCTGACCCGTCTGAGCAGCCTGTTTGCAATACGGGGAGTGCCGCGGCTTCTTCTGGCAAGTTCTATTGAAGCGTCTTCTTTGATTGTAATGTTTAGAATGTGTGCAGAACGTCTGGTTATAAGGGCAAGCTCTTCATCAGTATAGAATTCCAGTCGCGAAATTACACCAAACCTGTCCCGTAACGGAGATGAAAGTAGGCCTGTGCGGGTTGTTGCTCCTACAAGGGTGAATTTTGGGAGGTCAAGTTTTATAGTCCTCGCGCTTGGCCCCTGACCGATTATTATATCCAGTTGAAAATCTTCCATAGCAGGGTAGAGAATCTCTTCGACTACATGGGAAAGCCTGTGTATCTCATCAATAAATAGTACGTCATGGGCTTCAAGATTGGTCAGAATTGCCGCAAGATCTCCAGGTCTTTCAATTACAGGCCCTGAAGTCGATTTAATATTAACTCCCATTTCAGATGCAATAATATTTGCGAGGGTTGTTTTACCAAGTCCCGGAGGGCCATATAAAAGGACATGGTCTAAAGCTTCGTTTCTCTTTTTGGCTGCTTCAACAAAAATCCGGAGATTTCCCTTTATTTTCTCCTGCCCTATATACTCGTCCAGAGAGTGGGGTCTAAGAGAAGTCTCGGTTATTAATTCGTCCAGAGTTGTTTCAGGAGCAATAAGCCGTTCCATAATTTATCTCATAAGCTTTTTAAGAGTTAATTTCAGCAGTGATTCCATGGTTGCATCAGATTTAATTTCTGTTTCAGCGATAGCTTTGCTTACCACAGCTTCTTTGTAACCGAGATTTATAAGGGCTGAGATTACATCATCCAGAAGAGCTGATTTTGAGCTAACCGATTCAACTGTTTTTCTGCTGTTTTCGGCTAAACCTTGTTTAAGGATTTTATCCTTAAGCTCTAAAATAAGGCGTTCCGCTGTTTTTTTGCCTATGCCGGGTATAGCTGAAAGCCTTGTTAAATTTCCACTTACTATTGCTCCCGCAAGTTCGTCAGTCTGAATATTTGAAAGTATATCTCTGGCCAGTTTTGGACCTATTCCGGATACGCCGATAAGTAGTTGGAAAAACAGTTTTTCTTCGGGAGTGTTAAATCCATAAAGTAGGATAGCATCTTCTTTAACATGAGTATGAACCTGTAAAGAATAGTTTGATCCCTCGTCAGGAAGGAGAAAATAAGTAGAAAAAGGTACGAAGAGGCGGTATCCCACACCATTTACATCAAGGATTATATATTCCGGGGATTTATAGGCGATTATGCCTGTAAGAAGGGCGATCATCTGAAACTCCTTCTTCCTTTTGCTGTGGGGATAAGGGCTGTAAGAGATTTAAGATTACTGCTGTTTGCGTGGCATATTGCTACTGCCAAAGCGTCTGACGCATCTGCCTGGGCAATTTCAGGGAGGTTAAGGAGTACTTTTACCATATGCTGCACCTGTTCTTTTGCTGCCTTTCCATGCCCGACAACAGCTTTTTTTACCTGAAGCGCACTGTATTCATGAACTACCAGGCCGGCATTAACTCCTGCAACAATAGCCGAACCTCTTGCCTGACCAAGGGTTAGAGCGCTTTTCACATTTTCTGCAAAGAAAATATCCTCAATAGCAACTGTATCAGGGGTATAATCTTCTATTATCTTTGTAATCCCCCTGTAAATCTTCTTGAGGCGATCAGGTAAATTTGTGGCGCTAGCAGTAAAGATAGCGCCATTATCAATGTGTATAAGCCTATTTCCATCTTTCCGGATAACTCCATACCCTGTAATCCGGGAACCTGGATCAATTCCGAGAATAATCATAATTTATACTGTATCCCATGTATGAACCTGAAAAGCAGGGTTTGCAGTGCACTACATTAGTTTTTCCATCTCTTCCATTGAGATGTCAAAATTTGCATACACGTTTTGTACATCATCATTATCTTCGAGGCGCTCTATCATTCTTAACATGCTTTCAGCCTGCTTCCCTTCAAGCTTAACCAGTGTCTGTGGGATCATTGTTATTTCGGCGGAATCATATTTAAGGCCTGCATTTTCCAGAGCGTCCCTGATTTCTAAAAAGTTTGATATTTCAGTGGTTACTTCTATCTGCTCATCTTCTTCTGAAACATCTTCAGCGCCTGCTTCAATTGCTGTTTCAAAAAGTTTTTCAAAGTCTGTGTTTTGAGGATATACGATGAGCCCTTTTTTATCAAACATCCATGCGACGCAACCTGCTTCTCCCATATTACCGTTACATTTGGTAAAAACGCTCCGTACTTCCGAAACAGTACGGTTACGGTTGTCTGTCAATACTTCTACAAGAACCGCGACTCCCCCCGGGCCATATCCTTCGTACATGACCTCTTCGTAGTTTACTCCTTCCATTCCACCAGCGCCTTTTTTTATAGCCCGTTCAATATTATCTTTAGGCATGTTTTCGCTTTTCGCTTTATCAACGGCTGTCCTGAGGCGCGGATTTGCCGAAATGTCACCGCCTCCGAGCTTCGCGGCTATGGAAATTTCCTTGATGAGTTTTGTGAAAATTTTGCCGCGTTTAGCGTCGGCAGCGCCTTTTTTGTGCTTTATTGTGCTCCATTTATTATGTCCTGACATTCTTCCACTCCTGTAACTATATGACTTTACAACTGAAGAACAATAACATGTGGAAAATGACATTGTAAAGAAGGAAATCTTTGAAGAGTAAAGTTTAGGTGCGGATAAAAGAATGCCGCTTCTTTTAAAAAGAAGCGGCATAAAGGAATTGTTTAACTACGGTTTGCTTTATTTTATCCAGGGGCCTCCAACTGGAAGTTTAATTCCTGCTTCAGCACATACAGTTGCAAACATCAAATAGAAAGCGGAAAGTGCGCAGATAATAAGATCCCAACCGGCAAACAGTCCAGCTCCAGCGCTTTCAGTAAGTTCTTTAACATCAAGGCCTATAAACCCCAGCAGCAGAGTAAGAAATACAAAGGCCAGTGTTCCGTTATGTTTCATTGATGCAATGAAGAGGAGGAATGTAAAGAGTGTCCACCCCATAAGGAAAAAGCCGAGATCTTTTCCCACCCAATCAAAGACAGGAGAAACTCCTTTAAAAATAATCATCAGACAGAGTGCTATCCAGAAAGCTCCATATCCGGTAAAAGCGCACATACCAAAACTATTCCCAGTTTTAAACTCCATTAGCCCCGCAAGAAGCTGGGCAGTTCCACCAAAGATTAACCCAAGCCAAAGGACAGGGGCTATGCCGCACCAGCCAAGATTGTGGCATTGTAAGATAAGGGTGGTCATACCAAATCCTGCCAGACCTATAACTGCCGGATTACCAAGTTTTGATTCACTCATAAGTTACCTCCTATTTTTGTTGTTGTATCTCTCTTTTTTAAATTGTTGGCGGTTTATAACACGTTGTTTTATAAAATGCAACATAGTAATTTTCAAAATTTGATTTTTGTAGAATAAATCCTGTTATTTGCCATATATAGCTGGAAATAGTCGACTTACAATATTGAGATAATGTTTGTCATTTTGGTTTCAAGTTTGTTACGGGAAGTTAGAAAGAGGCTAAATTTTCGTACTCTTTAATATACCTCTTCGCTTCAATATCAGGAGAACAGTTCATTTCTACATATTTCCGGCCGGCTTTTCCTATATCTAATCTTAATTGAGGGGAAAGGATAAGTTTTTGAGCTTTTTCTATAAAATCTTCTTCCTGGTTATAAAGGAAGCCGTTTTCACCATCTTTTATAAATGAACTGTTTCCTTCTATGTTTGAGGCAAGAACAGCTTTTCCGAAAGACATAGCTTCTAACAGGCTGTTAGCCATTCCGCCTTCGCTTATTGAACAGTTTAATACCACATCTGAGGAAATGTAGTAGTCTTGCATATGTTCAAATGGGATCTCTCCCGCATATTCAGCAAATCCAAAATTGTTAAATTCCGCTTTTACCCTCTCAGCATAGGGTTTATCAATAACGGGGCCTGCCAAAATGAATTTTAAATTACCGAATTTATAATGCAGTTTTAAAAATGGATTTAGAGGAAAAGTTACATTTTTCACAGGCCTAAGACCGGCAGGAAGAAAAAATGTGAAGTTGTCAGTCTGTCTGGTCTGGTTAATATTTAAAGATGGGAGCTCTACCCCTTGAGGAATAACCTTGCACTTTTCAGCAATAAAAGGGAATTTTTTTGAAAATTCTGTTTTTATTGAATTATGAAAACAGACAATAGCTGATGCTGACCTTAGATTACGTTTTAGCAGGTTTAATTGGCTGCCGCTGTATGAGTTATAAATATCTGTTCCGGTCAGTGTTATAACAAAAGGGAGAAGGAGCGTTGCTGCTGCCTCTCTTGCATATGTTCCTGTTTTTAAAGCATGGAACCCATGAATAATATCAGGTGAGAACTTTTGAAGCTCTTTTGTCAAGGATTCAGCTTGAATAGAATCAATAGAAAAAATTTTAGTATGGCAGCCATGTTTTGTAAGATATTTTGAAATACGGTGAACAGTGACCGCGTGTCCGGTTGTGAGATGGTTATACTGGGGTACGATAAGAGCGATTTTCATATTTTTCCTATATGGCTTCAATTGTTTGTCATCTACGGCGTTGCCATCGTTGTATATCGTTTGCGTAGGGGCGGCCATTGTGTAAAGCCTGAGATAGTTTACAAAATGTACGGGGTGATGGTTTACAACTTTCGAGTTAAATTTCACCGCCAACCGTCCCATAGTCTGCTCGATAAATCTTTTTTGAGATGTATGCCCTTTCT
>WQYY01000015.1 GCA_009780995.1 Desulfuromonadales bacterium | reverse complement strand
TTGTGCGTTGTGCGTTGTGCGTTGTGCGTTGTGCGTTGTGCGTTGTGCGTTGTGCGTTGTGCGTTGTGCGTTGTGCGTTGTGCGTTGTGACAAATCAACACCCTCTTATTTTATCTAAAATGAAAATTTGCATGACCTAATTATTCTTGTCAAGCTTTTTTTATAAATTCATTTTTTATTTTTTGGAAAACAAAAATACTAATTCAAGAATGATCAAATATAGGCAAGTAGATGAGGAATAACTCATCAGCACAGGATCTTGGTTCATATGTTAGGCAGCCAAGGAACAGGCCGCAAGGTATGGAATCACTTCGCTAGACCGATACTACTCCACAGAAGGAAATATTGTAGGGGCGCACACTGGGCGCCCCGAGAAGCTGGACGGCCAATGACCGCCCCTACGAGCGTAGTATATGACCAAAAACCTGAGTCACATCACTTAAGATAGTAATCAACTGCCTGGTTATGCTCTTTCAAACTCCTTGAAAACTGGTGTGTACCATCTTTTCTTGCGACGAAGTAATAATAATCTGTATTTGCCGGATTTAAAGCAGCATAAATAGCATCAGCCGGTGGATTACCAATAGGACCTGGGGGTAACCCTTTAATCCAGTAAGTGTTATATGGGGTCTTCGTCAAAATATCCTGTTTATAAACTTTACCGCCAAATGCCCTTACACCATAAATCGCCGTAGGATCACTCTGTAAACGCATTTTTTTCTTAAGTCTGTTATGAAATACTGAGGATATCAGGGGTTTTTCTTCCGGAACTATAGCTTCTTTCTCAATCATGGATGCAAGAGTTAAAATCTCATTTCTGGAAAGCCTGCTTCTGGCTTCAGCACCGGAAAATTTCTTTTCATATATTTTGTTGAACTGTTTTACCATAGCCCTGATAAGATCTTCAGGGGAAGATAATCCTGTAAGATTATAAGTGCTTGGATAGAGATATCCCTCTACACTTGTACCTTTTATCCCCAACTCTTTTAAAAGTTCTTGATCTGTACAGGCTCTGAGGAAATTTTCTTTTTTACAAAAACCTTTATTTTCCAGCAGTTCCGCCAATTGAAATATTGAATACCCTTCAGGGACTGAAAACCGGTTTTCATAAACATCACCGGTTATAAGCTTATGGCTTATGGTTGCGAGATTCATTCCATCAGTAAATTTATATACACCGCTTTGTACTTTACGGCCTCTTTCACTGATCTTCGTGTATAAAGTGAACAAAATAGGACTTCTTATAATCTTTTCGTTTTTAAGTTCTTTAGCAAATTGATATAAAGACTCGCCCTGCTTAAGCTCCACTACTTTCGCATTTTCCCCGTCACCAGGCGGCATAAAAAGAAAAGATATAAATAGGATAAAACTGATTGCTACTGCTAAAGGCAAGTATAGTTTTAACTGTTTTTGAGAAGTTTTTTTCATTCTATATCGGTTACATCTGAATCTGAATTCAGTTTTTCAAGGAATATCCTGTTTCCCTCTATAATTTTTTGAATCTCGCTGATAAGTTCTGTCATTACCTTCTGCTCGTTTTCTACTGTTTCTGGTTCCATATAAGCCTCTACAATGATAAGTCCGCATCTCTTAGAAACGCAGCAGCATCTTCAGGAGATGTTGAGTTAATATAAAATCCCGTACCCCATTCAAATCCCGCAATTTGAGTCAATCTTGGGACAAGTTCAATATGCCAGTGGTAGTCCCACTTTATTGATCCCCAGTAATCCGGTTTTCCGGGTCTATTATGCACAGGCGGGGAGTTATGCAGGATAAAATTATACGGAGGATCGCCAAGAACAACCTTTATCCTTTGCAGCATATCCTTCATGGCCAAAGCAAGATTTGACAGCTGCATATCGTTCATAACAGCAAAATCATGTAAATGTTGTTTAGGATAGAGCCTTAATTCAAAAGGAAAACATGAAGCATAAGGAGCGGTAACGATATAGTCACTTGTTTCACTGACTACCCTTACACCGGCATTAAGCTCAAATTCGATAAGGTCACAAAATATACACCGTTCATTTTTTTGGTAAAATTCCCTGCTGACCTCCAGTTCCATACTGGCTACAGGAGGAGTGAGAGGTACCGCTATTAACTGGCTGTGTGAATGGCTTAAACTTGCTCCGGCCTGAACACCGTGATTTTTGAATAAAACCATATAACGCAGCCTGAAATCGTTTCTAAGATCAAGAAATCTTGCCCTGTACGCTTTTAAAACATCAGTAATCTCTTCCTGGCTGAAATCAGCCATACTCTTTTTATGATCCGGAGTCTCAATTATAACTTCATGTGCCCCTATCCCTTCCCTTACATTATACAATCCGTAACCACGGCTTTTTACATCTCCTTCTACACGAAGGGCAGGGTATTTATTAGGAATTACCCGTACTTTCCAGCCAGGTGTGTTTGCCGCTCCATACTCTCTTATTGCAAAGATTTCAGGAGGGGTCTTTGATTCATAACCATAGCAAAACGGACATGCAACAGTATCAATAACTTTCGGTACATTTTGAAAATCTCTGGGTCTTCGTCCTCTTTCGGTAGCAATGATAACCCAATGTTGTTTTATTATATCGAAACGTAATTCGGACATTTTCTCTCCGTCTTTATGTGACAAAGGCTTTTGGTCATATACGGTGTTGCCTTAGTCGTGTATCGTTCAATTGTAGGTGGAAGCACTCTCTACGACCCGTGGTTTATTTCGGGACGCCCAGTGTGCATCCCCTACACGTTTTTAGCCCGGCAGGGCTTAATATTCATAACCGCAGGTCAACGACCCGCGGCTGAACTATACAATTATACTCCTGCCTGAAAGGCAGTACCCTGCTGTACTTGCTTCTGAGCTGTGAGTAGCTAAGAATGTCCTGCCTTTCAGGCAGATATTCTATTTATCTTGTTTCCATGGGTCGTTGACCCGCGGTTATAAATATTTGGCTTTTCAAGCCATCCATGCATGTTTTGTGTTTTTTCGTGCTTTTCGTGGTTTAATATTTATTCTGGACGCCCACCAGTGTGCGTCCCATATATAAGTGGCTTGCAACGAAGGCAACACCGTATATGACCAAAAGCCTGCATCACCTTGCTACACCTAAATGAGCCAGCTATCCATCTCCACCTCTTCCCCCGCATACACCAATTTCATAGGAGCATCAACAGGCCACCGGCCTAGCTCTTCATTTCTTCTGGTAAAGGTTATATATGCAAAAATAGAACTTTCAGCCTGAAGCTTAAACGGGTAAAGAGGAACCTGCACTTCACATATTTTTTTTATCTTGTAATTACATAACGTATCCAGATTCTGCCAAATACCGTTTTCCTGCTTTCGCAACAGATATGTTGATGTTTGGTCATAACTCATAACAACTTTAAACTCATTTTCAGATAAAATATATAAAGTTAAATTATCCCCTTCATGTAGCTGGCTGCTAAGGGGCTTGCTCCCATCAATACGGAAAAAAAGATTTTCTTTGTCAAACCCATAAAAGAACGATCTCAGCAGGTTTTCAGCGGAATGCATGGCAGAACCTTGTTTGGAAAGATCATAAAGACCGGCGTCTAACCATTCAAAATAGTTATTTATTGTACCTGTAATTTGTGGATAAATAAAACCTGACGGTTCTTTTACAGCCCCTGCTACCCTCTTTTTCTTTATCGGCTCATAAAGTTCAGTTGGAATCTCCTGCCCAAGCAGACGGTAAACATTCATAAGATGTTGTCTGAAAAGAAGGTCAAAAGTATCGCTCTGAGGTGAAAAATGGTCATCTCCATACCACCAGAACCAATCACTTCCCTCTGCTGCAAAAAGAGCACGGCATATACCTGAAGCTGTATAATCCTCTACTTTATTAAAATCAAAGGTATTATCCCCATTTAAAAGAGAGGCCACAACTGAATTGCTATTCAAGGCGTCTTCACGGGCTTTTGCTAACAGATCCCAGCCTCGGTTCTTTTCGGGATGGCCTACCCATATCCTGTAATCAGCGTTAATCCAGGATCCGGGATAAATACCTTCAAGATATAAATTCGGTTCTGCAGAATCTTTAAATGTTGAAAGTTCTAACCCGCTTTCAGAGGAAAGCTGGAAATAAAGCCCTTTAAGAAAATTATAAGCATTATCCCGGTAGTATTCCCAGGCATTTTCGCCATCCATAATTATGGAAACTACTCCATTATCACTCCCTGAAGCAGCTATTGAATGGAGTTTCCCTACAAGGTCTTTAATAGCGCTGCTCTCATCCCATTGAGAATATGTAAAACCAATCAGATCAGAAAGCTTATGATCCCTAAAAAATATATTAATTGCCTTTCCGTCTTTTTGATAGCGATAGGGGTGATAAATCTGTTCTCTGTTAAAGCCCTGGTTGCTGTTAAGGGTTTTTATCAACACATCTTCATCAGTTGCTATCCATTTAAATCCGTAATCTGCAATAATTGAAATGGCATCATCACTTACAGACCCTTCTGATGGCCACATACCTGTCGGATCAAAACCAAAAACCTCTCGAAATTTTGTAATAGCGGCAACAATCTGGTTGCGCGCATCTTCAGGGTGATGGAACATCATTTCAGGCAGCGGAACTCCTGGCATTGCATGTCTTGCGCTCTGTATATCACAAAGTAACGGTAAAATCGGGTGAAAATATGGGGTTACAGATAGCTCTATTTTACCCTGTTCATGCAATTTTTTATAAAGGGGAATTATACTGCTGAGAATTTTTATATGGGTTGAAAAGAGAATCTCTTTATCTTTTTCAGTAAAGCACCTCCCTTTATCAACCAGCTTTTGCAGTTCAGGAAAGTTTCTTCTGGCAGCTTCACCGGTCCATGCAAGGAAGAAGCAAACCTGAAGGTCCAGAATATCCTGGTCTCTGAACTCTTTTAAAAGCTCCTGTTCATTTTTCTCTATCGCCCTTGCTTTGTAAAACAACTCAAAATAACGATGGTAAGGCTCTATGAGGCGCTGACGGTTTGCATCAAAAAAATTCTCAATAACAAACAGCTTTTCTTCTTTACTCATCTCCGCCGGCGCTTTTTTCCCCAATATCAGAAAACGGTCTACAGCTTTTCCAGATACATAATCTTCCAATTGTTCCAGAAGGGAAGGAACAAAGTTAAACACTGCCCTGGCTTCAGGCACTTCATCAATAATTACTCCCATATCATAATAATCCTTTATTCCATGCAGATATACCCATGGGAGCAGATACTCGTTTTGGAGAGGATCTTTATAATATGGTTGGTGCATATGCCAGAGAAATACTACTTTCATGCCGGTAATCCTGTACAGATTAAACTTATAGCTAATTTAAACTTTTTTTGTCTTTTCTTTACGACTCTCTAACAACCGTTTTATTTCATCCTTTAACTCTTTCAAATCTCCCGATTTTACAATATAACTATCCGCAAGCCATGCGGAAAAGTCATCTTTATAACATGAAAAAGCTGTTGAGAGTATAACCAGCATATTATTTTTTTCTTTCACAATCTTTTGCAATAAATCAAGACCGCTTTCATTCTTAAGTTTAATATCAAGAATCACAACATCATAACTGTTTTTCCCTAACAACCCCACAGCCTCCGCAATGGTAGCAGATGTATCAACAATATACCCTTCATCTGCCAACTCCTGAGAATAAAGCAATCTAATACTTGATTCGTCGTCAACTACAATAATTCTTTCCATAAAACTACTCCTCCTTTCGTCTAGGTAATTTTATGCAATACATATTTCCACCTTCAGGGAGCTCACTTATACTGAATGAACATCGCTGTTTCTCAAGAATAATCTTACAAAGAGGTAAGCTGGCACTGAATCTCATATCTTCGATAGTAGCAAAAGGTGTAGTTAAAGCAGTAAGCAGATCGTTAGAAATAGGAATACCTTCAGCAGCCATTGATATAAAAACATGATCCTCACCATGCCCGGTATTTACTAAAATTGTATCAAGAAGTGGCTGGCTTGTAACGATATAATCAATAATCATCTTTAAGCAAAAAACTATCTGTTTATAATCTATAAAAGCAAGAGGAATATCTTGCTCAAGGTTCAACAGACATTTTATTTTTTTCCCTTCAAGCGGAAGTTCCTTTTCATTACAGGCGCTTTTCACCAGATGATTTATGTCCCACCAATCCATAACGGGATAGAGCGAATCTGAGTAACTAAGCACCTCTTCAAGGACCTTTTCCAGCTGCTTTGCTTCATTCACGATATACTCAAGATACTCTGTTTTACTATTTATATTGTCAGGCTTTTTCAGAAGGGCCCTAGCATATCCGCCTATAGCCGTAAGAGGATTACGTATGGAATGGGCAATACTGGCCATTACATGCCCGATAACCGCCATTTTTTCCATTTTAACAATAAGTTCCTGCTGTTTTTGCAGTTTAAGATTAGCTGTCGTTTGTTTATCTACCTCTTCCTGGAGTTTTTCATAAAGAGAAGCTCGCTCAATAGCAAAAGCAACAGGAAAGGCAAAAATTTCAATAGATTGCATATCACGTGGCGTTATCTGCCTGTTCGTTACAAAGTTATCTACCAAAAGAATCCCAATCCGCCGGTTTCTTGATATAAGAGGCATAATAAGAAAGCTTTCAACACCCAAAATCCGCGCAAGTTCAGGATTTACTTCCGAATTATCAAACGCATTTTTAACAAGAATAGGGGTCTTCTGCTGTAAAGCACGGTTAAAAATATGATCTTTATCGTTACAGGAGACAGTAAGTTGGTCAAGAATATCTCTGAATTTTTCTTTCTCTTTAACTATATCCCTGTTTCTGAAATGCTCGGCAAGGGCTAACAGTGAGAAATCACTCTTCTCGACCTCATCCCATATATGCCAGGCTTCTTCATAGTTTTTAGGGCCAATCCCCATATAACCCTTCAGATACTTATGCTCTCTGTCAACCATTAGCAAAAAAGCGCGGTTCATTCCAAAACCCTTGCCGGAAGTAATGGCTGTCATAGCAACAGAAAGTACCTCATCCATATCAATTGATGTTTGTAAAACAATGCTTAATTCATGTAAAAATTTAATCTCATGGCTTTTACTGGAAAGGAAACCTGCAATGGATTGTAAATAACCCTTCTGCTCAAGGTATTCTTCTCTAAGTATTGAGAAAGGCAGATATAACGGATTATCTTTTTCAAATGATTGAAGATCGTCTAAAAAACAGTGGCACTCTATACACTTTTCAACAAGCCTTTTCCTTGGCGAGGAATATAGCTCCTCTTCTCCCTCCTTTATATTTGGGCACTCTTTTAATTTACGGTCAGGATTAAACCAGCAACAATCTAACGCCATTCGTTTCTTCTCCTAATAAATGCCTGTTAACACTATATATATAGAAGATAGCCATTTACACTCTGACAATATAAGTGAAGTTTAACACAGCTTTACTGAAAATGATAAATTTACTATTATCTTAAAATTCAAACATCATTATACTGATTTTAAAACAAATTTATGGTATCTTTTTACCTCATGGATTTGTAGAATAAAAAGAGAAAAAAACGGATATCATTTTGGAGTGAGAATCAGCATGCTAAAAAAAGACAAGGCAGAATACATAATCCAGGCAGTAGACCACGCTCTTGACCTTCTGGAACAATTTCACGGTGAAGTTGACGAACTCGGAGTAACAGAACTCAGTAAACGGCTTAAACTCCATAAAAATAACGTATTCAGGCTTCTGGCGACACTTGAATCAAGGAATTATGTAGAGCAAAACAAGATTACCGAGAATTACAGGCTTGGCTTGAAGGCCCTGGAATTAGGACAAACATTTATCAAGCAATTGGGGATATTAAAACAATCACGTCCTGTTATTGAAGCGTTAGTCAGGGAATGTGATGAAACAACATATGTAGCCATTTTAAAAGACCTTTATATTGTTTATCTTGATGCTGTTGAAACTGGTTTGACTGTACGGGTTGTACCAAGGGTCGGTTCACGCCTGCCCGCATACTGCACAGCCGCCGGTAAAGTCCAACTGGCCTATGCGACAGATGAAGAGCTTAATATTTACCTGAAAAAACAAGAATTAAAGAAACTGACCCCTAATACCATAACAGATAAAGATGAGTTTAAAGCACATCTTAATATGATAGCTGAAAATGGATATGCAATTGATGATGAAGAGATGGATATTGGGGTACGCTGTGTAAGCGCTCCCATCAGGGACTACACGAGAAGAATAATAGGGGCCATAAGCATATCCGGGCCATCAATGCGTTTCTCCCCGGAAAGAATGGAAAAAGAACTTATTCCGCTTGTGAAAAAAGCTGCTGAAGAAATCTCTGTAAAACTAGGCTTTGCGTAATTCAAAAAGCTGTTTTAAATAAACTGAAACAAATTTCTTTAGTTCTGAATTACTAAATTCATATTTGATTCTTCTCTTATGGCTTCTTATGCTCTTTATAAATATCATATGGCAAAAGCAACGTATCAGAAACCACTGAAAAAGGCATATCAAGAACACCAAAAATAGTGCCAAACGGAGCAATACAAATAAAGCTGCATGGCTCAAAATCAGAATGAATAGACTCTGCATCAAATCGGGTGGCAGGGTAAAGCTCTCCAGGATACATGCTTCCATGTTCACGCGCCAAGATCGTACCACATCCAAAAAGCGAAAATAACAGCAGTATCAAAAACAACAGTTGCATAGTTATTTTAGTAACACGTTTTTGCATTGTTTTATCCCCGCTATTCCTTGTTTCCCAACGAATGGCAATTTGTTTTTTTTACAATGGCATGTCAATTATTGCCTAATTGTATTGCTACTGATACAATTAGGCAATGTGTAAATTTCTACTATATATAATCTCTGTTATCTGTCAGCTCAGGTATTACCTCAGCTAATAGAAATTGTATTACAGATAAAACAGTTAAGATACAATTGCCTAATAGTATAAGTAAATAGAAGATTAGGCAAGTTTTGTCAGGCGCACAATGTGCGCCCCTACGCGTTTTATTTCGGGTGACCGGAGACGGTTGCCCCTACATGCGTCTGGAACCCACTCCGCCCATTCCAATCCCGTGGAGGGGTGGCCAAAGGCCAGGGTGGTTTAAGGCACTACTCACAAATCTGGAAATATCCGACAACAAAATACCGCCTATTTTCCTTTCAATGCCTTTCTTAATTCAATGCAACTGAATAAATAATTTCTTAGACGCTGGTTTTTGGGGTCTAAAACTGACGCTATCCTCGCTTCTTCTATCCCATCGTCAAAATCCCCGAGCTGCATATAAATACGCGCTAAATTATAATGCGCGTCGGCAAAATAAGGATTAAAGGCTATTGACAACCTCAATTCTTTAGCTGCCTGGCCCAAATCATTCTGTTCTAATAAATATGCGGTACCCATATCATAATGAAGCATGCCGTTATAGGGGGCTATCTTAATGGCGTGTCTTAAAAGAGAGACACTGTCCCGCCAATAACCTAATTGTATCCATGATAAAACAGCGAGGGAGATAATGACTATGCATGCGAGAACAGATAAGATCCATTTTCTGTATTTTATGTTTTTTAAAATGTCCGCCGCTCCCCAGGCAACGATTATCAAAAGGCCAACCATGGGAATATAGCTATATCTGTCCGCCATGGATTGAGCACCGACCTTAACTATACCAATAACCGGTATAAGGGTAATGATAAACCAAAACCACCCAACCAAAAGATACGGATATTTCTTACGTTTAAGGATAACCATGACAGTTACTATAAATAATAAAAGAAAAGAAAGAACCGCCTGCCATGTTGGAACCAAATACATAGGATAAAAGACTGACAAATTAATCGGATAGACGGTTTTAAATATGTATTGAACATAGGCCAACTGGGAGTTCGCGAAACGCAGCAAAAAAGAAGCTTCTTTCAAATTGTTTATCGCATCACCGGCACGCTGAGCGTATAGGGTAATGATTGAGACAATAATTGATAACGCGAAAAACGGAATTTTCTCTTTTATCAGAAAGGATATTTTTTCACTATTCAAACGATCCAACGGCCATATATCCAAAAGTAACATTATAATCGGCACTGTCACCAACATTGACTTTGACATTAAACCGAAGCTGAAAGCGAGAATCGTAATGAAATACCATACCTTTTGCCGCTTTTCAGTATAAGAGAAATAAAACAAAAGGGTTAAGAAACAGAAAAACGCACTTAACACATCTTTGCGCTCGGCAACCCATGCAACAGATTCCACATGCAGGGGGTGAATCGCGAAAATCGCCGCTAAAAACGCGCTTTGCCAAATTTGTTTTGTCATTTTATTAAAAAGGATAAAAAGCAAAATTGTTGCGAATATATGAATAAAGACGTTTGTCAGGTGATACCCTGCAGGATTAAGCCCATAAAGCCTGTAATCTAAAATAAGAGATAGCCATGTTATGGGATGCCAGTTCGAGGCATAGAATGAAGTAAACGCCCATTTGATATTGGGAAGGGAGAACCCCTCTGTTAAATTAGGGTTACGTACTACATAATCCCAATCATCCAGTATAATAAAGCCGTTATGAATGACTCGCAGATAAACAGAAAATGTAACTATCGCAAGCAGCAGGCATATTAAAAACGATTTACGCATTTAAGCCTCGTTTACAACTTTATCAGTTCAGTAAGATACAGAAGTCAAATAACTCCTTACATAATCTTTACATTTGTAACACTAAAGTGATCAATGCCTCGCAAGTCAGGGAATAACACGACAAAGGCAACGTAGCAGATAAGTAGGCCGCAAAGCCTGTTTGCCTAGTGACACAGGATTTTGATTCATATGCTAGGCTTGTAGGGGCGGCCATTGGCCGTCCGGCTTTTCGGAATGCCCACTGGGCATTCCCTACGTTTAATAAAACGGGATGAAGGCAACGCCGTATATGACCAAAAGCCGAAGTCACAGTCGAACGAAGCCGCAATAAAGTCATTTATAACTCTTGCGCCTAAACAATCCCGTCTTCAACGACACAATCCTGTCCAGAAACAGTATCCCGTCAAGATGATCCATTTCATGCTGTATCGCCACGGCTTCAAAATCTGTAGCAACAATCTCAACAATTTCCTGGTTCCCATCCATAAATTTTACTGTTACCTCTGTTGCCCGTTCAACATCCCCGGTATAATCAGGAACACTCATACACCCTTCCCGCATTATACCACTGCCGCTTCTGGCGATAATCTCAGGATTCACCATTACCAGCAGACCATGATTATTATCTTTTCCATTACGGTTTTTGGAAACATCTATCACACAAATTCGGAGATTCACTCCGATCTGAGGGGCGGCAACGCCCACAGAACCGGGCCCCGCATACATCGTATCAAGAAGGTCGCCAATCAATTCGCTGATTTCAGGGTCAATCTTATCAACAGAATGCGCTATTTTTTTTAGATTGGGATTTGGATAAAGAAGTATTTTCTGTACAGACATGCTTACACCTAAAGCGCTACAGGAGTTATTATACGAACTCCTATCTCCACTTCCAGCTCCTTTTTAAGCTTTTCTAAAAGTTTGGAAACATCATCAAGAGAGACTTTGGGGAGGAGTACCGCTTCCAACATAAGAACATATACAGGTTCTTCCTCTGTACCAACAAGACGGGTATTAAGATCGGTAATATTTATTTTCATATCTGCAATAGCTCTTGTAACCTTATATACAATGCCGGGTTTGTCAGAACCATAAACTGAGATCACGCAAAGCTCTCTGCCATTATCTGAAGCAGTTATTTCGTCATCATGCAGAAGCCGCAATTGAACGGTTATACCTGTCCGATCATGCATTTCTCTGAACGCATCTTTAAGTACAGATGCGCTAAAAGGCTTTTCATGGGAGACAATAAGAATAATTGCGAAATCTCCACCAAGCATAGTGCAACTGGAATCCTCAATATTACATCCAAGACGGTACAATACCTCCGTAGTATCAGCTACAATACCCGGCCTGTCTTTGCTTATTATAGTTAAAGCAAATCTTACAACATTCTGCTTTGTTTTATTTTTCATAAAACACACCTATATTTTATTTATATACACTTCTCTGGGGCGGCTTGTTCCATCAGAAGGGCCTACAATACCCTCTTTTTCCATTCTCTCAATAATACGGGCAGCACGGTTATAGCCAATTCTCAACTTCCGTTGAATCATCGATATTGAAGCCTGCTTCGCCTCTGCAACTATTGCCACGGCAGCATCATACTGCGGATCGTCATCATAATCCGTATCGGAATTTTTCGCGTCACTATCTTTCATCTCAAGAATAGACTTGTCGTAAACTGGCTTACCCTGCTTTTTAAGGAAATCTACAACACGCTGTACTTCAGCATCTTCTACCAAAGCGCCATGAGCGCGCTGCAGTTTTGCCGTTCCGGGCGGCAGAAACAACATATCCCCTTTGCCGAGGAGAGACTCCGCTCCCATTGTATCCAGAATAGTTCTTGAATCTACACGAGATGAAACCTGAAAAGAAAGACGCGCTGGGAAATTAGCTTTTATTAGACCTGTTATAACGTCAACAGAGGGCCTTTGAGTTGCGAGTATAAGATGAATTCCGGCAGCACGAGCCATCTGTGCAAGACGTGCGATGGACTCCTCTATTTCCCTCCCTGCAACCATCATAAGGTCTGCAAGTTCGTCGACAATAACAACAACATATGGGAGATGGCTATGCTCTAAAGCCTCGTCACCTCCAAGAAACTGAGAAATATCTTCCCCGTCTTCATTCTCTATAACTTCTTCAATCTCCTCAACCTTAACGGCGCTGGCTGCCTTAAGCTCAGCAACCTCTCTCTCCTCTTTGGCAAGCTCTCTGTTATACGAATCTATATTCCGTACCCCTTTAGCCGCCATAAGACGGTAACGCCGTCCCATCTCCTCAACGGCCCATTTAAGGGCAAGGGCCGCTTTTTTAGGATTTGTCACAACAGGCAAAAGCAGATGCGGTATCCCTTCATATATGGACAGCTCCAGCATTTTGGGGTCTACCATTATAAAGCGTACATCTCTTGGCGTGGCTGTATAGAGTAAGGAGAGAATCATTGTATTTATAGAAACGGACTTACCCGCCCCTGTGGCGCCCGCTACAAGAAGGTGAGGCATTTTGGCAAGATCAGTAACAAGAGGAATACCTGCTATATCTTTTCCAAGGGCCAGAGGCAGGCGCATCTTACCTTTATTAAAAATCTCACTCGCCAGTATCTCTTTAAGATAGACCGTTTCCCTCTCTCTGTTTGGCAGCTCTATACCGACAACGCCTTTCCCCGGAATGGGAGCGACAATACGTATAGCAAGAGCCTGAAGCGCCATAGAAAGATCATCTGCAAGACCTGCAATGCGGCTTACCTTAATACCGGGGCCTGGAGCAAATTCATACATTGTAACAACCGGTCCCGGAGCTATTTCAACCACTTCACCAACAATACCAAAATCCTTCAGCTTCTTTTCAAGAAGCTTTGCATTCATTGATAAAGCCTCTTTATCCACCTTTAAAGAGGTTGAGGGTGGATCTTCAAGAAGAGAGAGAGGCGGGATATGATACTCTTCGTCTGATTCAATAAAATCAAATGTCTCCTGAGCAGTTTGAGATTTTGCGCTCTCTTTTTTCTTACTTTTAAGCTGAATGCCGGGAGATGCGGGAACAGTCACAGAAAGAGGCTTTATAACAATACCATCGCTTTTTTTATCTTTTTTCTCATCTTTTTCCAGAGATCTGGCAACGGCCTTTTTCTCTTTCGACCTCTTAAAGCGGTCAGCAATGGCATTTATCCACCAATCTGCATAAAGAACAAAAGAAAATCTGGAAATTATCATTATACAGGCTGCCAGCATAGGTAAAAGCAGGAGCAGAGCCCCTGTAGCGCCAAGATAATGCTTTAAGAATCTCGAAGTTGTTATCCCTACCGCGCCACCAGTGGAAATTTGTTGCCCCAAAAAAGTAATTCTCTCAACACTGAACGCGCATAACGCGGAAACTGTTATAAGAAGGCCTATAAAGGCAATCACTTTATAAACCTTCCATTGAAACTCCTTGAATCTCAGAGAACGATAGGCAAGATAAAGTAAAAACAGCGGAATGAGATAAGCAGCTAACCCGAGAAGTTGTAAAAAGATATCCGATATTTGAGCTCCGAAACTTCCGCCCCAATTCTTTGTAGTTCCACCTAAAGAAAATGTGTTGAAAGAGAGGTCATCAGCATTAAAGGAAATAAGAGCAATCAGTAAAAACAGTCCTGCCGCTCCAAAAAGCATTCCGCTTATCTCTGCTTTAAGCTTTCTTTTCTTTTCCTGTTTGTCTTCCATAATCACCAGCAACAGATATTAATGATTTAAAATCGTGGTCAACAGAATATCATTTTTTTGCTTCAATACATAATTCAATTTTAGGTAATACAATATACGATTTTTTAAGGGCTAAAAAATTGCCTAATTCTATTTGTCTTCGTACAATTAGGCAATACATAAACTTCTATTGCATATAATCTCTATTATCTGTCAGCTCAGGTATCACCTGAGCTAATGTAAATAATAGTGTGTAGAAAATGATAAAACAATTATTGCCTAATTATCCAATAGCAAGTACGATTAGGCAATAAATTTGTGACGTTGTTTCATTTAGGGGCGGCAGGTTGCCGCCCCTACGATAAATGCCGTATAACGAGGACTATGTAGAGGTCGACCATCTCAAGTCGCTAAATTAGCCGCCCCACCCGACCGGTACCCCTCTACAGGAGCGGAATTTAACTCCACACTCCACTCTTCACACTCCACACTAAAAGAAGTATACGACCAAAAGCCTGCGCCACAGTCAGAGAGACTACATTTCCATAATGACCGGCAGCACTATCGGCCTCCGCTCTATTGTCTTCCTAAAAAACCGTTTCAGAACAGCTCTTACCTCTTGTCCAACCTCTTCGCTATCATCAAACAACTGCAGGTTGTGAGATAACAACGTCTCCATAACGATCTTTTTCGCCTCTTCAAGATACTCCCGCTTCTCATCTTCAAAAACAAAACCTCTTGAAACAATATCAGGGCCATAAACAATTTCGCAGGTTGACTTATCTATGCCTATTATAACTACTACCATTCCATCTTCTGAAAGGTGTTTCCTGTCCCTTAAAACAATCTCTCCGACATCGCCAATACCTTTACCGTCAACAAATATACGGCCACTTGGGACTTTATCAACAATACGGACTTCACCTTCTGACAAAGACGCTACATCACCATTCGTCATCACAATACAATGCTCTTTGGGGATGCCTACCAGTTGAGCAAGCTGAGTATGCTCCACAAGATGCCGGTATTCACCATGAATAGGAATAAACCATTTCGGCTTAACCAGATTAAGCACAAGCTTCAGCTCTTCCTGACTTGCATGGCCTGATACATGCACCTCAGAAATCTGTTCATGATATACTTCAGCGCCACGGCGGTACAGATTGTTAATAAGATTGGAAATTGTTCTTTCGTTTCCCGGAATAAAACGTGATGAAAGTATTACGCTGTCCCCTTCCTGCAGCTTGATCTGCTTATGGTCGTCCATGGCAATACGGCTGAGGGCGCTCATAGGTTCTCCCTGAGAGCCTGTAGTAATCATACATACCTGCTCTTTAGGAAGTTCAGAAAGTTCTTTTATATCAGTTAAAACACCATCAGGGATTTTCAAATATCCGAGTTCTCTGGCAATTTCCACATTTGAAATCATTGAACGGCCGTTAAGAAGGACTTTGCGGCCAACAATAACAGCAGCGTCAATAATTTGCTGAATTCTGTGAATATTACTCGAAAAAGTCGCGATAATTATCCTGCCCGGACATTTAGGAAAAATATCATTAAACCCCTTCATAACCGAGCGCTCAGAAGGAGTATATCCCTTACGCTCAACATTTGTGGAGTCTGAGAGAAGGAGAAGAACACCGTCCCTGCCGTAGTTGGCAAATGTCGCCAAATCGGTCAACTGGCCATCTACAGGAGTTTGATCGATCTTAAAATCTCCGGTATGTATAATAACACCTTCAGGAGTCTGAATGGCCAAAGCGCAGCTATCCGCAACAGAATGGGCAACCCTTATGAACTCCACCTTAAAACAACCTATTTCTATAACTTCTTTAGGAGAGACCTGTACCAGCTCAATCTTATGATCAAAATCGTGCTCTTCAAGTTTTTCTTTTACAAAACCGAGAGTAAGTGGAGTCCCATAAACAGGGGCAATAATGTCTCGTAAAACATAAGGAAGGGCTCCGATATGGTCTTCGTGCCCGTGAGTGAGGATAATCCCTTTGATCCGCTCTTTTCTCTCCATAATTGAAGAGAGATCAGGAATAACCAGATCAATACCCAGCATATAAGGTTCAGGAAACATAAGGCCGCAATCCACAATAATCATATCGCTGCCATACTCAAGAACCATCATATTAAGGCCTATCTCTCCCAAACCGCCAAGAGGGATTATCTTAAGGCCTGAAATATCTTCTTGCAAATCGTTCATATACTTTAAATCACCTGTTCTGTAGTGCAATAAGCTTTACGAGAGGCTCTATTTTCTCATCACATCGTTTTATCCAATCCATTCCAGGATTCACAAGACCATGAGTAGAATAAAATGAACTACGTAAAGCTCTATAAGCAATTATAGCCCTTTCAGGCTGCCCCTGTTTTTCAAATAATTCGCCAATCACCCATAACCTGTTGGCAGACTTTTCCACATAAGAGCTGAAAGGGGTATACATATGTATTGAAGATTCGTATCCTGCAATAGCCATAGTATAGTTTCCGGCAGCCAGCGCTTTCTCTCCGTTATTATACTGCCATACCTGGCGGAGATAAGTTTCTCCCCAAAAAAGGAACAACCCGATAACCAGCATAATAAGAACGTTAATACCAATGGTTTTTATTTTATCCCACATAAAATCACCTTGCGAAAAACCAGGGGACACAGGTAAGAAGAATCCCCAATACAAATATTATCAACCCTATAACGGTAACCAGAGCGGCAACAATCTTCAGCCAGGCCTTAGATAAACTATAGGCAGAAGGAAGCCCCCAAATAATCATTGCTAAACCAACTAGAGCAAGTATAACATATCTGAAATCCATTTAACGCTCCAAACCGGACTCTATACTATTCTTTACCTTATCCATCAAAACAGAAATCTCCTTTCCTCTGATTCCCTCCGTCTCTATCGGCTGAAAAAAGCGGATATTTATTGTTCCCGGATGAAGAGAAATTTTTGGGGGAGGATTAATTTTTCTGCTTCCGTTTATTGTAAAAGGGACTATCGGTACCCCTGATTTTGTAGCAAGCAAAAACCCGCCTTTTTTAAAAGGGAGAAGATTTCCGTCAGGAGACCGTGTCCCTTCAGGAAAAACAATAACACTTTTACCACCTTTTATAAGTTGTGCTGCCTGGTCAAGACTGCGTAAAGCATCTCTTCCGTCACCACGTTTTAAAGGGATATATCCGGCTCTTTTAAGAGAATACCCAAACACAGGAACTTTAAAAAGCTCTTCCTTAGCCAGCCAGTTAAATCTTACTGGTATTGTAAGAAAAAGAGTAAGAATATCAAAATTCCCCTGATGATTCCCCATAAAAATAACAGGAGTATCAACGGGAACAAGGTCAGCGCCTTTGACATTAAGTTTTATTCTGGCAATAAAAAGTCCTGCCCGGCTCCAAAGCCTTGCAAACCAGTGGTAAGCTTTTCCGGTGGAATCAAAAAAGGTAAATATAATTGCCCCTACAGCGCAAAAAAACGTCCATGGAACAAATACAAAAAGAAATAGATAAGCACGTAACATATAAACAGTCTATTGGTTGATTTTAGATAAAATTACTGGCTTTTCAAACCATAGTCAATCAAATAGAATTACAAAAAACTTTACAACACACATAAGGTTCAGATATAAATAATTTTTTCTGCGGAGAGATGTCCGAGCGGCTGAAGGAGCACGCCTGGAAAGCGTGTGTATGTTAATAGCGTACCGAGGGTTCGAATCCCTCTCTCTCCGCCAGTAATAATCCTACATCGTAGGTGCAATCCAAGCCCTGATAAATCAGGGCTTTTCCTTTTTCTGGATAAGCTAAAGCCCACAAAAAAGCCGGCCGTCATAAAAGAAGGCCGGCTGACACCCATAATTCATCCCAAATATAAATATCTACAATGTGCCATATTTTACTATTACGGCGTTATATCCACTATTTACCCCTGTTACTGATAAACCGCTGCCATAATTGACTGTTCCTGCACCTATCTGGCAACCAACAGCGTATACATTGCCATCACTATCTGTGGCAACAGCCCTGAACAAAGAAGCAGCAGCATCACTAGTTACGCTTCTCGCAAATGTTGTACTACTAGTAGCACCATATTTTACTATCACAGCATTGTAAGTGTTATATCCGCCACTTGCAATAGCACCACCACCGTAATCGGCTATTCCTGGGCCATATTTATAACCGACGACATATGAATTGACAGTATATGGATTGCCACTGCCATATACGGCAATAGCATAGAGCGACGCACTAGTTACTAGCAACGATGAGTCGCCAAATATATCGGTAGCAGGACCGATACCGCCACCATACACAGCATAGACCCCGCCACGCTGCCCATCTGTGGCAACGGAACCATATGTCCCGCCCGTGTTTTCGTATCGTGCCCCAATCCCAATTTCCTCACTGCTATCATCATATGTCACCATTACTGCGTTAGAACCACTAGAAGTACCTATCACTAACGCGCCGTTACCGTAATCGTATTCTGATCTGCCCTGCTGGTAACCGACAACATAGATAGTTTTGCGGCCTGCAGTATTGTAGCCTACGGCAACTGACCAAAATGCTCCCCCCATGCCATCTGACGCATAAAATGTATGCGCAGTAGATAACGAAATCCCCACATTTTTTGCCCACATAGCATTTCCATTACTGTCGTATTTTACTATTACTGAGCTGTTAGGTACCATGTAGACATTATTGTATGTTGTAGTCACCCCATTACCGTAATTGGATGGAGTATAACTGGAATTGGGTATGAAAACTCCTGATGGCCCATCTTCATACCCAACTGCATATACATTTCCGCTAAGAGGGTCTACAGTTACAGAGTAGAAGCAAGAGGCATCAGTGCTGTCACTCATACTCCTCGCCCATAAGGCATTGCCATTAATGTCATATTTCACTATCACTATGTTAGCGCCGGGCGATGATCCCGCTACTGATACACCATTACCGTAATTGAAGGTTGCTCTGCCAACTTGGTAACCTACAGCATATAAATTTCCGATGTGGTCTGTGGCAACTGAATAAAAATAAGTTTGTGGGGAATCAATATCGTTATTACTGGTTGCGCTTCTCGCCCATACTGTATTGCCGATACTGTCATATTTCACTATTACAGCATTATAGCCTGAGCCTGCTACTGATGTTCCCGCCACTGATACATCACTACCGTAATTGTATGTTCCTGTGCCAACCTGGTAACCGACAGCATATACATTGCCATTATCATCCGCAGTTATCCCATTAAATGCTGATGAATCAGGTGCTGTAACTGCTGATCTTGCCCATGGTAAAGTATCTATTGTTGCACTAAAATAACCCTGAGTTATGTTGGCAATGTTCACTGTCACCTGCTGACTCTCAGGGGTAAAAGTATAGCCGGAAAGTCTTGGGGCAATGGTATAGTCACCACTTGTTACACCAGCAAATGTGTATTTGCCATTACTGTCTGTTGTTACCTCTTCTGTTACTTGTGATGTGGTCGCTCCCAGCAGATCCACCGTTACACCGGGCATGGGGTTACCGCCTCTTGTAATGGTGCCGCTTACAGTGAAGTACTTTGGCAGTGTTGCCGTAAAATTCTGTGTTATATTGGCATTGTTCACTGTATCCTGCGTGCTTGAAGGGCTGAAAGTATAACCTGTAAGTCCCGGGTAAATAATATAGTCACCATTTGTTAAACCGGTAAATGTGTATTTGCCGTTACTGTCTGTTATTGTTTGTGATGCACCTCCCCTTGCCAGAGTCACTGTTACACCGGGCAAGGGCTTGCCGTCATTTGTGATGGTACCGCTTATGCTATAAGTCGGAACAGGCTGAATTGCTGTAAAATCCTGTGTTACATTGGCGCCATTCACTGCCACTTGCTGACTTTCAGGGGTGAAAGTGTAACCGGCAAGCCCTGGCGTAATGGTATAGTTGCCATTTGTTACACCAGTAAATGTATATTTACCGTTACTGTCTGTTGTTGTTTGTGATGCGGTTTCTCCTATAAGATCCACTGTTACACCGGCCAGTGGCTTACCGTTGTTTGTAATGGTACCGCTTACTGTATAGGACGGGACAGGCGCAGTTGCCGTAAAATTCTGAGTTATGTCAGCGTCATTCACCGTCACTTGCTGACTTCCAGGCGTGAAAGTGTACTCGTTAAGTACCGGAGTGATGGTATAGCTGCCATTACTTAAGCCGTCTATTGCATATTTACCATCTGAGCCCGTTGCCACCTGTATGTATGTATTGTTACTCCCTGTCAGGTTCACTGTTACACCTGGAAGAGGAACGCCGCCTGCCATAATTGTACCGCTTACTGCATAAGTTGTCGCAGCTGGCGGTGTGACTGGTGGTGTAACTGGCGGTGTGACTGGCGGTGTGACTGGTGGCGCAGCTGTAACGACCGCTGTGAAGTTCTCGCTTATAACATTGGAATTAGCTATTGTTACCGACCGGCTTGGCGGGGTAAAGGTTTCCCCGGCAAGTTCCGGAGTGATTGTGTAATTACCGTTTATTTCATCAATAAATGTGTATCTGCCGCTAGCATCTGTGGTAGTTTGCGATACCATCTTACCGGTCAGGTTTACTTTTACACCGGCAAGTGGTGCGCCACCTTTGGTAATTATGCCGCTTATTATGTAGAACTCTTTTGATGAACTGCCTCCACCGCCACCTCCACCGCCGCAAGCGGTCAACAGAATGAAAATACCAAGCATCATCATTACAAGACATAATATTTTTTTCATGTAGCGTCCCCTAATAAACAGTATCTATCATTAAGAAAAATAAGCGTAAGAGTACATTTTTTCTAAATATTCTACAATAAAAAAATGGTTTAACTTTTTTAGCATAAAAGTTAAAGATAACTGCTAAAGTTTAACTTTCTCCATTGATTAATTAAGAATATCAGCGAAAAGAAGTGAGGGCCAATTTCTATGCGGAAGATACTAAACTGTTGTCTCCTGACTAACTCTCGTCAAAAGCCAGCAAACTCAGGACATGCCTGACTTTATGGGTCTTTCATATGCTCAATAGCACAGGATCGTCGAGGACGCCGACCCCTACGGCAAATGTTATTGCAAGGGGCGCACAGTGTGCACCAAATACGGAGGTAAAGGTGATATGGCTTCTTGACTACATACACGTATTCTTTATATTTTGCCGGCACTCTAATATACTTTTCGCAAACAGTATACTTTACTTTTTGCAATAGATGAACTTTACTTTTCGCAAGCTGAATGATATGCTTTTCGCATAACTAACAGAGGCAGTGTTTTATGGCGAAAGACTTTATCCGTTGGCAGACAGAAAATCTTAAACAAACGTTGAAAATGCGACGTGTTGTTGTCGTGTCCGGAGCAAGGCAAGCAGGAAAAACTACCCTTTTGCGGCAGGCATTGTCTAAAACGGACGAATACCGTTCTCTCGACGATACTGATATGCTGAATTTTGCAAACTCAGACCCGAAAGGATTTGTTATAAACAATTCGGCAACAATGGCTATTGACGAAATCCAGAAGTGCCCGAAACTAATACCGGAAATAAAACAGGTTGTAGATGTAAATAAAAGAGCGGGGCAGTATCTTTTAACAGGTTCTGCAAATATTCTGACATTGCCGACGATATCCGACAGCCTGGCGGGGCGCGTGAAGTATATGCGTTTGCGTCCGTTAGCGGTCGGGGAAATACTCGGTAAAAAACCTGATTTCTTTGAACGCGCTTTTAAGGAAGATTTCCCGTCAAAAATAACCGGATACAACAAAGCCGACATTATTGATTTGGCTTTTCGCGGCAGTTATCCCGAAGCTATCGCGTTTGACAATCCCAAACAAATAAGAGATTGGCATATAGACTATATCAAAACATTGATAGAGCGCGACCTAAAAGATATTTCAAATATACGCCGTTTAGACGCATTGCAAAGCTTGGCGCAAGTTTTGGCGTCTTGGTCGGCAAAATTTATGGAAACTTCTCAAATAATGTCTGCGATGGCCATAAATAAAATTACTTTGGACAGCTATATCAATACGCTCATTTCGATGTTTGTCTTTGAAAAAGTTGGACCTTGGCTTAAAACCGATTATGAACGGGTAGGGAAACGCTCAAAGTTTTACGCGACAGACACTGGTTTAATGACGTCAATGCTAGGTTGGAAACAGAAAGAAGTTTTTTCAAATGTTGACAGGTCGGGCAAGTTAATTGAAACTTTTGTATTTCAAGAACTGGCAGCGCAAATAGATTTAGGAAATGATTATAAATTGTTTCAGTATCGCGACAGGACTGGCAGAGAAATTGATTTTATAGTTGAGCGCGAGGACGGCGCTTTGCTTGGGATAGAAGTAAAAGCAGGACATAATGTTTCATCGGAAGATTTTTCTGCTCAAAGATGGTTTGAGGAAAACATAGTAAAAAACAAGAAAACTTACATGGGACTTGTGCTGTATTCAGGGGATAAGGTTATTCCTTTCGGAAAGAATATGATTGCGGTTCCTATTGCTGCGCTTTGGGAAAAATAAACCGCTTACAACTTTTAAGGAATACTTACAAGTCGTAAATTAGAAATCTGAGATTTGGAGATTTGACTACTTTATAACTCCCAAATAAGGAAATTATCTATACATATGAACATATAGGTACAGCATGAAAAGATGGTTTAACAAAAAATCATTGCTGATTTTGACAATAATCTTACTAATCAGCCAATTAGGAGTACCGGCAATGGCTAAGGAACTGGAATGCGGGGATTTTTTGGCCATGATCAATAAAAAGCCGGTTGCTTTGGAGTTTTTAGGGTGTAAGAAGGATAAAGACGCACAGCTCTCTGTTTTACGTGCTACTTACAGAGTAACAGGAGCAAAAGCCGGTGAAGTTGAAGCCTGGCTGCGAAAGGAGAGCGGCATGGCTCCCCTGGTTTTCAACTGTTGTGGTTGGGAACCCAAAATGGCAGGATATGGATATTTACCAAACCAGCAGTGGCCAAACAGTCATGACCCTACATTGACTAATTATCAGATAAGCATGGCGAGCGGGGAAACCTTGTACAGTGAGCGTGAAGAGTGGCCACTTATAAACTGGTTTTATGTAGATGTAGAGCTTTTCTTGGAAACCCCCTAATATGGCTTCGGCTTTTAGCCCAAACCGGGCTTGATTTTCATAACCTCAGGTCAACGACCTGCGGGGCTGAACAATGCAATCATACTGCTGCCTAAAAGGCAGGACTTACTAGCCATATTACTATTATAAAGTCCTGCCTTTCAGGCAGATATTATATTTATTTTGTTTCCGCAGGCCAACGGCCTGCGGTTATGAAAATTGAGCTTTTCAAGCTCATAAAACCCTATCCCACAAATCATTAAAACCCTGTTAAGTCAGGTGTATCATGAATTCACAGGTTTTTACTGTTCTTCGCTTCCTAACAATGGGCAGCAAAGAGCGGAAGCCATAAAGCCGCTCAAGAGTCTGCGTCACACATTTCTATATGTTTCATTTTCAAAATCTGTTATACATTATTTAATAATCAATTTTATGGGTAGACATGGTAGCCGGGTCCAGCGCAACGACAGGTTATGAACCCCGTCAGGTCCGGAAGGAAGCAGCGGCAGTAGCTGATGCGTGTGCCGCTGGTAAGCCCGGTTGCCATTTCTGCCCATAAAAACTTATTTCGCCTGGTTTGTATCTCCCGATTATATTCTAAAGAGGTAATTTCTGTGTCGTATCTGGTACTTGCCAGAAAATGGAGGCCTCAGACCTTCAGTGACCTGATAGGTCAGGAGCATGTCGCTCAGACTCTCAAGAATGCTATAGAGTCTGGAAGGATAGCCCATGCTTTTCTTTTTACAGGCGCCCGTGGCGTAGGTAAGACCAGTTCCGCAAGAATTCTGGCAAAAGCTCTGAACTGCGAAACAGGTATGACAACAGAACCTTGCAATGTCTGTCAAACATGTATTGAGATAACAAACGGAACTTCTGTAGATGTTTTTGAGATAGACGGCGCTTCAAATACAGGGGTTGACGATATTCGGGAGTTGAGGGATAACGTAAAGTATCTCCCTTCAAGCTCCAGATATAAGATTTTCATTATTGACGAAGTGCATATGCTCTCTACAAGCGCTTTCAACGCGCTTCTGAAAACCCTGGAAGAGCCACCTTCTCATGTAAAGTTTATTTTTGCCACTACAGAGCCTCATAAAGTACCTGTCACAATCTTATCCCGCTGTCAACGCTTTGATTTTAAGCGTATCCCTCTCCAGTTAATAGCTGACCGACTTCGGTATATTTCGGACCAGGAGGGGATAACCATCAGTGATACCGCTCTTACCATGATTGCGAGAAAAGGTGATGGAAGTATGCGGGATTCCCTCTCCGCTATGGATCAGGTTCTGGCATTCTGCGGTGAGACAGTGGCAGATGAGGATGTTGTGGCTATCCTTGGGGTTGTAGACAAGGAGCTATTATACTCAACCATTACTGCCGTTATTGAAAAGGATACTAAAGCCCTTTTGGAGATAGTTAAAAAAGTAGATGAGTTCGGCTATAGTATGCGCCAGTTTACCCAGGATCTGATGGAGCAGTTCAGGATTTTAATGATCTTCAAAGCAACAAAAGATATTACAGATATAGTTGATTTATCGGAGCAGGAGAAAAACGAATTAAATAGTTTTGCAGACAAGTTTGAAACCGAAACTATCCAACGGCATCTCTCTATTCTCCTTAAATCTGATAATGAAATGGCGCATTCATCATTTACCCGTCTTATCCTTGAGATGGCTCTTATCAAAATGGCGACTCTCTCCCAAGTAATACCTGTAAATGAAATTCTTGACAGGATTAAAGCGTTGGGAAGCGGCGATTTCTCATCTTCGTCAGTAACGGTTGCTGAAAAAAAAGAGACATACTCATTTGATTTTAACAAGGCAGCATCTATAAAAACTGAAGCTCAAACACCACAAAAAGCTTCACCAATCGAAACCAAGTATCAGCCTGAAAAAAGCAGTAACGAAAACTGGATCTCTTTTGTATCCTTTGTTAACAATAAAAAATCAATACTTGGTAAAAATCTGGAAAAGGGGAATCCTCTTAAATTCGATAATGAAGGAGTACATATAGGCCTGAAGCGGGACAGCATAGAGCTAAGCATGTTACAGGAAGATTATAATAAAGAACTTAACGAGCTGGTAGCCTTCTATTTCGACAAACCGGTTCCATTAAAGATTATTCCTCTGTCTGAAGATGCGGGAAATATCCCTCTTTCAATGGCTGAAAAAAAAACACTTGAACTGAAAGAAGAACAAGATAACATAAAAGAAAAAGCCAGTAATCACCCCCTTGTCAAAGCTGTTCTTGAGGTTTTCGGAGGTGAAATGGAAGTTTACAAACAGCATTAAACCCAAAAATGTTCTATTTAATAACAGGAATAGAACAGTTTTTATATTATTGATAAACAGGAGAAGATAAAGATGTCAAAAGGTTTGGCAGGAATAATGAAGCAAGCCCAGATGATGCAACAGCGTATGGCAAAAATACAGGAAGAAGCAAGTAACAAAACAGCCAGCGCCACTTCAGGAGGCGGAGTTGTTACAGCAGTTGTAACAGGAAAAAACCAACTGGTTTCTATTGAAATAAAAAAGGAAGCGGTAGACCCTGAAGAT
>WQYY01000014.1 GCA_009780995.1 Desulfuromonadales bacterium | reverse complement strand
TTTCTATTGATATAAATGCCCTACGGGCAACGCCGCAAAAGCCAAAGCCATCTAAAAAGGTTTATCTAACATGCATTTTACCCTGCTAAAGAAAGATTCAAAAACCTCCGCTCGCAGAGGACGGCTTGAAACTCCGCACGGAGTTATTGAAACTCCAGTTTTCATGCCGGTAGGAACTCATGGCGCAATGAAGGCCATGACGCCTGAACAGGTAGATACTGCCGGCGCCCAGATCATTCTGAGCAACACTTATCACCTACACATACGGCCTGGAGAAGAGCTTATTAAAAAAGCCGGCGGGCTCCATAAGTTTATGGCATGGGATAAACCGATCCTTACAGATTCGGGAGGCTTTCAGGTCTTTTCCCTTCCGAACAAAAGGATCAGTGAAGATGGAGTATTTTTCCGCCACGAAATAACAGGCGAAGAACTCTTTCTCAGTCCTGCAGAAGCCATAAAAATACAGGAAACGCTTGGTTCCGATATTATTATGGCTTTTGATGAATGTATCCCATACCCTTGCGACAAAAAGTATGCGGCGCTTTCAACAAGAAAAACAATCCGCTGGGCAATGGAGTGTAAAGAAGCTCACACCACAAACGAGCAGGCTCTGTTTGGAATCGTTCAGGGGAGTATTTTTGAAGATCTTCGGGAAATGTGCGCAAAAGAGCTTGTTAAAATGGACTTACCAGGTTACGCCATAGGAGGTGTAAGTGTTGGTGAGGGGCTGGAGCTTCTTAAAAAGGTTGTTGGCATGACCGCTCCGTTCTTACCTGAAGATAAACCACGTTACCTTATGGGAGTTGGCCTGCCTGAAGACATTCTTGAAAGTGTTGAACGTGGTATGGATATGTTTGACTGTGTAATACCAACACGATACGCCCGCAGCGCCACGCTATTTACAAACCGCGGCAAGATACGTCTCACAAACAAAAACTATAAAAGGGATTTTTATCCAATAGAGCCCAACTGTGGCTGTTACACATGCAGAAACTTTACAAGGGCCTATTTGCACCATCTCTTTGCTTCAAATGAAGTCTTATCTGCAATTCTATCCAGCATTCACAATGTACATTTCTACCTTAACATGATGTCAGAAATACGGACAAGTATTGAACAAGGCAGATTTGCAGAGTATAAACGCAACTTTCTTGAACAGTATATGGGAAAAAAACATGAATAAATCAGAGTTTGATAAACTTGTAGAGATAATGCACCGGCTCAGAACCCCAGGTGGTTGTCCATGGGACGCGGAACAGACCCATGAAACCCTTAAACGATACCTTCTGGAAGAAACTTATGAAGTAATTGAAGCTATTGACAAAAAAGATCCGGCCCTACTTAAAGAAGAGCTGGGAGATCTAATGCTTCAGCCTGTTTTCCATTCAGCCATAGCTGAGGAAAAAGGGGAGTTTACAATTAATGATGTTATAAAAAACATAAACGAAAAACTTATACGCCGCCACCCCCATGTATTTGGTGACGCTGACATAAAAACTTCTGATGAACAGATAACCAGTTGGGAAAAAATAAAAAAAATAGAAAAAGGGGCAGAGCGTAAATCAGCTATTTCAGGTATTCCCCCTCACCTGCCCGCTCTTATGAAAGCCCAAAAAATTACAGAAAAGGCTGCAAGAGTCGGCTTTGACTGGGAAAATAGAGAGCAGGTAAAAGCAAAAGTCTATGAAGAACTCCATGAACTGGAAGAAGCAATAGTTGAAACCAGTCCTGAACGTATAGAAGCAGAATTCGGAGACCTGCTGTTTGCTATTGTAAACATGGGGAGATTCCTCTCCATTAACTCTGAAGAAGCCCTTAGAAAAACAATAGACCGATTTAAAAATCGCTTTGAATATATTGAAACCAGCTTACAAGAGCTTGGAAAAGATATTAAAGAAGCGTCTCTTGATGAGATGGAAGCTCTGTGGGAAAAAGCGAAAGGGCTTGAGAAGAGCTTAAAATAGATTTTAATACAATCAGGCAATTTTTTAAGTCTTATAATGTACACTATTAATTCCTATGAGCTCAGGTATTACCTCAGCTCATAGGAATTAATGTATACAAAAATCAACAGAAATTATATTTAGTATTCATAGAATTAGGCAATAATTGAATATGGGAAGCATTTTAAAGCTGACAGCCTTTTTGTTAATAGCGTAGGGCAACGCCCTACGGAATTAAATGCCCACGTTACCACAAAGCCCTGCAGTGGCGTAATTAACATCATTATTCACCGGTAAAACCGGCTTACGCCCCGTTGGGGCTCCCACTTGCGGAAAGAATTATCCTGTAGGGCGTTGCCCTACACTTTCGATTTATGGGCCTTCAGCCCAAAATGCTTCACTCAATGTAGATTTAACTCCACACTCCACACTATTTCAGATATGAGCAAAAGCCTGAACCACAGTCAAATATCAACAGCCGAGGTCATATAGCGTCGAAAGAGCAAATATCCACTCTGGTAGACAGCCCATTAAGAGCAATAAGATGCAGTATTTCGTTCACTGTTGTACAACAGTCCCCAAGAACCGTAACCTTATATTTTTCTGCAGATTTTGAAATGGCAGTATGAGTAACGCAGTTCTGTGTCATCATACCGCAGACCAGTAGCTCATCAACACCAAGAGCAGAAAGAGTCTTTTCCAGTGAAGTCTTAAAAAAGCCGTCTGCAAACTCCTTAACAACAATATGCCCAGGGGCAAGGGATAAAACCTTTGGATGAAGCTTCACCCCCTCACTGCCTTTATTAAAGAACGGAGCTTTACCATCTGCATCAGCAACATGTTGAACAAGAATTACCGGCATATCTTTCGCTTTTGCCTTTTTAATTGCCTGTTCTATATTCTCAAGGATACCTTCGCTGTTCCAAAGGGGAAAAGCACCGCCAGGAAAATAATCATTTTGGATATCTATTACTAATAATCCTTTACCCATAACAATCCCCCTTGGTTAAATAGGTTTTAATACAAGGCAATAATGTGAAACCTAGTTTCTCACAGAGGCACAGAGTCCACAGAGAGAAGAAAACCGTTTCTAATTCGTTTAATTCCGTCTTTCAAATGCACAGCATTAAAATTCAATAGCAACCCACACGGTTTCCCAGCCAGACGCAAGTAAGTACCAAGTTGTTTCTCAAAGACAGGGGCTAGTTCAGTAACTGATTTGATTTCAAGAATAACCATATCGTCCACTAGCATATCAATTCGATATCCATCTTCTATTATAGTTTTGCCGCGGAACATAACAGGTAATGATAATTCCATTTGCACCTGATATCCGGCTTCTTCTAACGCTATTTTTAAACATCTCTGATAAACCTTTTCCAGCAGGCCTGGGCCAAGTTCACGGTGAATATCAATGGCAATACCTATAATTTGACCAGTTAAATCATTCAACTCTTCTTCTGTTTTTATCATCTCTCTGTGTTCTCTGTGCCTCTGTGAGGGAATAATAGAGTTAAGCAATTTTACTCTCCATATTATCCAGCATCATCTTCCCTACATACTGCTGTGCAAACTGCCAAGCAACCCGTCCGCTCCGCTCCCCCTTTATATGAGCCCAGTCTAAGGCCTCTTTTTCAGCATCTTCACTCCATATTAAATTCACGTTATTCTCTTCTGCAACCCGCTCTGTCCATAACCTTGCCACTTCAATATACTGCTCAAGAGTAAAGGGATGGAATCCGATACAGATACCAAAGCGGCTGGAAAGAGAAATTTTCTCCTCAACAGTATCGCCATGATGAAGCTCATTATTGACCATTACAACGCCCATGTTATCTGTTTCGTATTCCGGCAAAAGATGGCGCCTGTTTGATGTGATGTAGATCAATACATTGTCGGAAGGGGAAAAGACCGAACCATCAAGAACACTTTTCAGCATTTTGTAGCTGGATTCCCCTGTTTCAAAAGAGACATCATCTGCAAATATCAGATAACGGTAAGGTTTTTCGCGGATCTCATCGAAAATCTCAGGAAGGCTGACAAGATCATCTTTATCTACCTGTATTACCCGCAACCCCTTATCAGCATACTCGTTTAACAGCGCCCTTATCAGAGAAGATTTACCACTGCCTCTTGTGCCCCATAAAAGGATATTATTGGCAGGAAATCCGTTTAAAAACTGCCGCGTATTTTCATCAATTACTTTCTTTTGTCTTTCAATCCCAAGAAGATCCTTTAATAAAAGCCCCCCTCTATTTTTTACCGGCTCAAGATACCCTCTGAAAGAGTGGCTTCGCCAGCGGGCGGTAAGACATTTCCCCCAATCAATAGCTTCCGGTAGTTTGGGCAACAGTCTTTCCACCTTATTTAATAAACGTTTTAACTGTTCAGAAAATTCGATATCAATCTCCATTATACTCTCCAAAAATTTCTCATTATTTAAAATAACAGTGTAATTTCACATAACTGTAACATTTTCAACAAAGAATGTGGATAACATGTTGATAACAATGTGAGCAGATTATCAAAAGGGTTTCAAGATTCAGCAACTTTTACTCTATGCCTATTTTTTAATCACAAAAATACTTAATAATTACAATATGTTAGGTCTAATATTGAAAATTCGTATACTTAGACCATGTCAAGATTTTTTTTGATAATTTATTAAAAAAATAAAAATATTTCTGTTAATAAATTGTCAATTTTTATTTGACAATCTCACTTTTTTCTGCCCTGAAAAAATAACACCCTCCATATTAAGAAGATATTTTTTCGAATCAATACCACCGGGAGCTGTGTATCCTCTAAGCGAGCCATCAGAGGCTATTACTCTATGGCATGGAATTATTATGGGCAATCTGTTTGACGCCATTACTCCTCCTACAGCCCTGGCCGCACCAGGTCTACCCGCTATAAGAGCTATCTCACCATAACTTTTAACTTCGCCATATCCTAATGCCATGACTTTACAGTATACCTCTTTCTGGAAAGAGGTATAGTTACTAAAATCAATAGGGGCAGAAAACTTCAAACGTTCACCATTGAAGTATTTCTCTAGTTCAGAGGCTGCAATATCGCTCCATTTATTTCCTGATAATTTCGTAAAAAATCTTTCCAGCATACATAGCTCTGTTTCTTCCCTGTCATAGCCTTTAAAAGGGAGCAGTACCTCAACAAGCCCCTTTTCTGAGGCAATAACACCGCCATAGCCTAAGCCGGTTTTATAAACTGATGCAAAGAGATTTCTGGGAAGAGTATTAATCATGTTGCCCTCGAAAACTTATTCCTTATAAATTTTATCAACGCGACAGCTTCCTCTGATTTAAGCAGAAGTGAAAGCGCGATATAAATAATTATAGCTGCCATAATGCCGCTCCCCAGAACAAATCCTTTATGAAACTTCGCGCCGGTCTGTGACCAGTCATAGAGATTTACAATAAGATAAGCTACTAATCCGGCGGGAAGTCCGGCAAGAACAGATTTCCAAACAGAAGAAATCATCTTTCGTATGCCTAAACGTCCTATTTTCCGTCTAAGCATATAGAGCAACAGAAGCATATTGGCAAAAGCTGATAATGAAGAGGCTAAAGCAAGGCCGCCGTGAAGCAGAGGCCTCATCAACAGGAGACTGAACATAAAATTAAGCAAAAATGCAATAAAAGCTACAAATACAGGTGTACGTGTATCTTTCAAAGCGTAAAACGCGGGAGCCAGCACCCTCACCATCGCAACAAATGCAAGCCCTATGGAGTAGTAAAACAGAGCAATACTGCACTGAACCGCTTTCGCGTAAGTGAAAACTCCCCCCATATAAACAAAACTGAATATAGGCGTAGCTGTTACCATTAAACCAATCATGGCAGGTATAGTTGAAAAAATTATAAGCCTAAGCCCAAACTGCAAAGAGTCTTTCAGAGCCTCAATATCCCCCTCCGCAGCCTGCTTGCTCATGGAAGGAAGAACTGCCTGAGCAACTGAAACCGTAAAAATCCCCTGTGGGAACTCAAAAAGCCGCTGAGCATAATTAAGGTAAGAGACACTCCCTTCGGGAAGATATGAAGCAAGGATACTGCCAACCGCTATATTAAGATAATAAACGCCAACCCCAAAAACCGCAGGCCCCATTAACAGAGCTATTTTTTTAACAGCCGGGTGGTTAAAGTGAAAATTGGGCTTTATACTAAAACCTTTGTGGTACAAAACCGGCAACTGTAAAAGCAGCTGCAGCATCCCACCAAATAAAACACCAACTGCCAGGGCATATATTGGAACTCGAAAATGAGCCCTTAAAAAAACCGCGCAGAAGATTATGGATATATTGAGAAAAATAGTGGATATGGCTGGTGTAAAAAAGTGCCGGACAGTATTCAGTATCCCCATACATAAGGCAACCAGGCTGACAAAAAAGATGTACGGGAACATAAGACGGTTTAAAAAAACCGTAAGGGCAACTTTTTCATGGCTGACTCCGTACCCGGGAAAAATAAGATGGATAATCAGGGGCGAAAATGTTATCCCAAGAATTGTTACACCGGCAACTATTATTGTGAGCAGAGTAAAGCATATATTTGCCAGCTCTTTTGCGCTATCTTTACCATTATTTGTATACCACAATGAAAAAGTCGGAATAAAAGCAGAAGTAAGAGCGCCTTCGGCAAAAAAGCGTCTCAGAATATTAGGTATGAGAAACGCCGCGAAGAAGGCATCAGTCGCGTAGCCGGCGCCAAAAAGACGGGAAACTACTATATCTCGCGCCATTCCCATCACTCTCGACAGAATCGTCGCGAATCCAAGCACACCGGCAGCTTTTGCTATATTTCTATTTTCTGACAAAATAAAACCCCATTACATAAAAACATAACGGGGTTTGTATCACAATCCTTAAAAAGGGAAAAGATTTATCCGAAAAGATTTAAAAAACGGCTCTTCTCTTTCTCAAGTTTTTCCTGTCCATCTTCCAGAGCTTTCATCAAATCTTTTTTCACGCCATCACTGACATTTTTCCCCTTTTTTAAAAACTCTTCCGCATAGTCACCTATAATCTCAACAAGATCATATACATTCTCCGTGAAATCTTCAACTTTATCTGCCACACCTTTCCTTGCCAACCTGCTGTATCTGGCAATATCCCTTCTGGTTCTCCTTCCGGATTGCGGTGCGAAAAGAAGAGCGACACCAGCGCCAAGAAGACCGCCGGCCATTATCATTAATGCGGCGCTCTTTATCGTGTTACTATTTTCAGAGTTTCCCATTTTATCCTCCCTTTTTATGTTAAAAACCATAGCAGTTAATATATTAATTATAAACAGAAGAGAATCATTTGACCAGTATGGATATGCAAATTATAATCTGGGCTAAAGTAAAATAAAATCCGAGGTATTTCCTGATATGACAGATCACCGACTGACCGCTGAATGGGAAGAGCAGGACGCCGTTATAATGGCCTGGCCCCATAAAGAGAGCGACTGGTACCCAATACTGCAATATGTTGAGCCGGTATTCGCGAAAATAGCCGCTACTATAAGTAGATTCCAAAAGGTTCTCCTGATTGTACCTGACGCCTGCTCCCATATTGGTGTACTTAAATCATCAGATGCTGTAATGGAAAACATCATAACTGTCACAATGGAAACCAACGATACATGGGCAAGGGATTTCGGGCCGATTACCATATTTAAATCAGGTAAACCTCTGATGTTAAACTTCGGTTTTAACGGATGGGGGTTAAAATTCCCCGCTGACAGAGATAATCAGATAACCCGTAAGCTCTATGATAAAAAATTATTCAAATGTAAGCTTGAAACTATCGGCCTTATACTTGAAGGTGGGAGTATTGACAGTGACGGAAAGGGGATCATACTCACAACATCTGAATGTCTCTTAAATCCCAATAGAAACCCGCATCTTTCAAAAGATGAATTAGAGGCCGAATTGAAATCTATTTTTGGCGCAAAGAGGATTCTATGGCTTAATAACGGATATCTTGCCGGAGATGATACAGATTCCCACATTGACACTCTCGCAAGGTTCGCCCATGATAATACAATCCTGTATGTCTCATGCAATGATAAGAGTGATGAACATTACAGCCAATTGAAGTCCATGGAAGAAGAACTTAAAACTTTTGAAACAGAAGCCGGAAAACCGTTCAGGCTGATTCCGTTACCGCTGCCAACACCAAAATTTGATGGTAATCAGCGCCTCCCCGCGACATACGCAAACTTCTTGGTTATTAACAACGCTGTTTTGGTTCCAACATACAGTGATCCAAATGACGATATTGCCTTAGCTCAAATCAGAACAGCTTTCCCTAAAAGAGAAGTAATAGGAATAGAATGTACACCACTGCTTATGCAGCATGGCTCTCTTCACTGCGTTACAATGCAGCTATTGAAAGGAACCCTTACATGAAAAAACTTGTTGCAGCCCTTATTCAGCAAAGCTGTACTGATAACAGAGATGAAAATGTCAGCAAAACAATAGGCATGATACGTAAAGCGGCTAAAACAGGGGCTAAACTTGTTGCCTTGCAGGAACTCCACACAAACATATATTTTTGCCAGCAGGAAGATACTGCCAATTTTAATCTTGCTGAGCCAATCCCGGGTCTTGGTACGGAAATTTTCGGATCTGTAGCAAAAGAGCTTGGTATTGTACTTGTAACATCTCTTTTTGAAAAACGCGCCCCCGGCATTTATCATAATACAGCCGTTATCTTCGAATCAGACGGAACAATAGCCGGAATATATCGGAAAATGCATATACCTGATGACCCTGGATTTTATGAGAAGTTTTACTTCACCCAGGGAGACAGGGGCTTCAAACCTGTACAGACTTCCATAGGGAAGCTTGGCGTTCTTATATGCTGGGACCAGTGGTATCCTGAGGCTGCAAGGCTGATGGCGCTGGCAGGGGCTGAAATTCTCATCTATCCCACAGCCATAGGATGGGACCCATCAGATGGCAAGAACGAGCAGCAAAGACAACTGGACGCATGGGTGACAATTCAGCGATCCCACGCAATCGCAAATGGAATACCTCTGCTGAGTATTAACCGTGCCGGGTTTGAGAATGACCCTTCAGGACAGGGAAAAGGCATTGATTTCTGGGGAAACAGTTTTATTGCAGGATGCCAGGGAGAATTTATTGCAAAAGCAGATCAAACAGAAGAGATAGTTATCGCTGAAATTGATATGGAAAGAAGTGAGAAAGTACGCAGGATATGGCCTTTCTTAAGAGACAGACGAATTGACGCTTACGACGGGATTTTAAAGAGATACATAGAGTAAGCCCGCAAAACCGCTATGTACAAAACAGTTACAATCTGCTAAAGTCCAAAACCAGTGTGAAGAGTGAAGTGTGGAGTGTGAAATTGTAATTAACTCCACTCTTCACACTCCAAACTCCACACTATTTCAGATATGACCAAAAGCCGAAGTCACTAAGGGAGTGATAAAGTGAAAGAATCGAAGGAATCCATCGAACTAATCAAAACATTTCATCAACTTAACGAGTCTGACAACACAGTTGCTCATTTTTTGCCATCATTAATAGGGATGTTCGGTTCTATAAGACTCTTTGACTTCTTCCTTTCAGAATTAGCCGATGCCTTTGAAAAAGGGAATCTATCAGAAGCGCAAAAAACAAGGGCTACAAATCTTGCCGACACATTTATCCCGCAAATAGCAGAATATAACAGCATTGATAATCTAGCTGCAGTAACCGTTACCAGCGTTGATCTGAGCAGAATAAGATCAAGCTCCGCAGAGGAGAGAGAAAACGGAGCCTTGTTAATCCTGGCAGCCCTTACGTTAATAATGAAAGAAGTTGGAAAACTGTAATTCTGAAACCTTCCAATTCATTATTCAACTGCGAAAAACGCAAAACAGACGAAAAGCAGAATACCTAAACACAAAGAACACAAAGAAAGCGCAAAGTTCACTATTGATAACGCACTAATAATCAACATCTTGTGTCCTTTGTGAAAATACTTTGTGAACCTTGTGGTAAAAATGCTTAACAGCTTAAACGCCAGTATACTCCTGGACAGCAAGCTCGAGGTCATCAATATTTATCCTTGCAACTTTGCCATTCTCCTCTTCAGTACGGATTATCCCTTCATCAACCCATTCGAGAATAATACTTTTATCAATCCCGTATTTATTAACTGCCTCTTGTACAGTACACCAGCTTTCGTTCAGTAACATATTAACCCCCTTTGAGTTTGAAAACTTCAGTCCTTTTTAAATGATAAATTATACCATTTAAAATTAATTGATTACCATATCAGAAATATAGATGTATACTTTAGCGCATAAATAATTACAAAAAAATAAACTGGCTTTAAATTTATTATTGCCATAACGGCAATGACAGGAGGCTATCATGAGATTTAAGAGCAAAGTGGTAATTGTAACGGGCGGTACCAGTGGGATTGGTGAAGCGACTGTTAAAGCATTTGCGAAAGAAGGGGCTAAAATAGTCATTGCTGACTTTGACGAAAAGGGGAAAGATCTGGCCTCAAAACTCAAGAAAGCAGGGCACGAGGCCTTATTTATTAAAATTGACGTATCAAAAGAAAAAGATACTAAGAAAATGGTGGCAGAAACTGTAAAACATTTCGGAAAAATCGATATACTATTCGCCAATGCCGGTATTGCCAATGATAATGAAGCTACCGGACTAACTCTTGAAGCATGGCAAAAGACAATAGACGTAAATCTTACAGGCGTCTTCCTATCAGATAAATACGTTATAGAGCAGATGGTAAAGCAGAAAAGCGGCGGCGCTATTGTTAACTGCGGCTCCATTCACGGCTTTGTCGGCAGAAATCAAGTAACCGCTTACGGAGCTTCAAAAGGCGGAGTAAAATTATTGACCCAGACATTAGCGATTGATTACGCGAAACATAACATAAGAGTAAACGCCATATGCCCCGGCTATATTGATACCCCTCTTCTTGATATTATACCAGCCAAGCAGAAAAAGGCTCTGGCAGCTCTCCATCCATTAGGGCGGCTGGGGAGGTCTGAAGAGGTCGCAAATGCTGTGCTTTTCCTCGCCAGCGATGAAGCGTCCTTTATAACAGGAGCATCGCTTCTTATTGACGGAGGGTATACAGCGCAGTAATAAATGCTACAAACCAAGTATAAAGCGGGCATGATAAAACTTCAAATTATTGCCTAATTCTATAAATAGATAATATAGTTTTAATTGATTTTTTAATGCTATAAAACCTATTAGCTGAGGTAATACCTAAGCTTATAGGTTTTGATAGCATACGTAGTAATGTACAAAAACTTGCCTAATTGTATTATTACCTCACAAAGAGCCGTAGGGGCGGCAACCTGCCGCCCGTATTACCGAACGTTAACCACGAAACACGCGAAAAGCGCGAAATAATAAAACCTTTTTTTGTTTCTCACAGAAGCACAGAGTTCACAGAGAAAACCTTTTTATTTCTTTTCACCACAAAGGGCACAAAGTTTTTCACAAAGGACACTATTTTGAAAACATTAAAAATTCTTTTTTTGTGTTCTTTGCGGTTTATCTTTTATTTCTTTTTAACGCAAGGTGCGCAAAGGCTTCGCAAAGGACGCTATTTTTACTTTTTTTGTGTTCTTTATGGTAAATAAAAAGGGATTTCTTCGTGCTTTTCGCGTCTTTTGCGGTTAAAGAATTTACGGACGCAGACTGTTAAACAATAAAAAACACCTACAAGGTCAGTTGTAGGTGTTTAAATTTCTGGCGTCCCCGAGACGATTCGAACGTCCGGCCTACTCCTTAGGAGGGAGTCGCTCTATCCTGCTGAGCTACGGGGACAGGGCTTAGATATATACACCAATATGAGCAGTATTTGCAAGTAATTAGCAAATTTGTTATCTGATAATTTCAAAACTTCAGCAGAGAGTAAACTTTATCTTTAGGGAGTTTGGAACGGCCATTGAGAAATTCCAGCTCGGCCATAAAACAGCATTCCATCATGCTCCCACCCATTGCCTCTACAATATCAACCGTCGCAGCCATTGTGCCGCCAGTTGCCAGAACGTCATCTACAATAAGAATATTTTCTCCATGCTTAATCGCATCTACATGTATTTCAAGGGCATCCGTCCCATACTCAAGGGCGTAAGTTTTTTTAAAAGTCTCAGCCGGGAGTTTACCCGGTTTCCTCGCAAGAACAAGGCCTGCTTCAAGTTTATAGGCCACCGCAGAAGCAATAATAAACCCCCTGGCTTCAATTCCGATAACCTTATCAACATGTTTACCTGTATACCTATTCCCAAGAAGCTCAATCATCTTATGAAAAGACTTAGCATCTGCTAAAAGAGTCGTTATATCTTTGAAAACAATCCCTTTTTTAGGGAAATCATGAACATCCCTGATAATCTCTTTAAGCTCCTCCATTGCACCCCCTTTATATATCTACATTTCACGAATTTCACTTATTTTACGGAGTTTTTCAAGAGCTTTTGCCTCAATCTGTCTTATTCGCTCCCGTGTAACTCCAAAAATATTCCCTATAGCCTCTAAAGTCAACGGATCCCTATCTCCAAGACCAAAACGCAAAACTAATATACTCTTTTCATTATCTGTAAGAGTTTCAAACCATTTTGTTACAAGCTCAAACCTGTTCACATCTTCAAGAAGCTTCGCAGGAGAAACTGTCGACAGATCCTCAATTGTATCAAGGAGGGAATAATCACTACTGTCATTCATAGGTTGCTCAATTGAATAGGTTTTCTTCAAAAGAACCATCAATCTTCTGACATACGCAACATTACTCTGCATGCCATCCGCTATCTCTTTAACTGTAGGTTCACTGTTATTACGCTGCGAAAGCTCTCTTGTAACCCGCAACATCTTATTTATATCATCTGATACGTGAACCGGAAGCCTTATAGTACGGGACTGGTTAACAATCGCCCTTTCAATAGACTGTCTTATCCACCAGGTCGCATAAGTCGAAAAACGGCACTCTTTAGAAAGCTTAAACCGCTCAACAGCCTTTATCAAACCTATATTCCCTTCTTCAATAAGATCAAGAAAAGGTAACCCACGGTTTATATAACGCTTCGCTATTTTTACTACAAGACGCAGATTGGACTCTATCATCTTATTTCTGGCGGCTTTATCTCCTGCGGCTATTTTCTTGGCCACTTCTCTCTCTTCTTCAGGTGATAAAAGCTTTGTTTTCTGAATATCTCTTAAATATAATTTTATTGCGTCATTAAAATGCTCCTCTTTGGGAGGTTCAATATCATCAACAGAACTATCTTCATCAAGAAGAGCCTCCTCATTCGCTAAAGCCTCTGCATCAGGCTCAATATCGTCTGTATGATTGACATCTTCAGATAAATCAGGACTATCATCGTAATTATCTATTTTGTACATATTCCACCCATCCTGATTTACTCATAGCCTTTCCAACCCTCTTTGCCAATCAACTTTACAAAACGGCAATCCAGCAAACTCTCCTCTGAAAACCCGCCATCTTCATCTTTTCTCACTCTTATTAATACCTGCTCTTTCTCATCACCAACTGGAATAACAAGCCTCCCACCAACTGCCAACTGTTTTAATAATCCATCAGGAATACGCGGAGCGCCTGCCGTTACAAGTATCGCATCAAAAGGGGCTTCCTGACTCCAGCCGACTGTCCCGTCATCTATTTTCATCGCAATATTAGTGAGCCCAAGAGTATCAAAAAGCTTTCTTGCTTTCACTGCTAAAACCGGAATCCGTTCAATCGTATAAACACGTTGTGCAAGCCCAGCAAGTATCGCAGCATGGTATCCTGAACCTGTACCTATTTCAAGCACACGATCAGAGCTCCTTAACTCAAGCTTTTCAGCCATATATGCCACCATATACGGCTGTGAAATCGTCTGTTTCTCTCCGATAGGCAGAGCTGAATCGCTATACGCCTGAGCAGACATAGCCTCCTGCACAAAAAGATGTCGCGGGACTCTGAGCATAGCCTCTATAACTCTGCTATCTTCTATCCCTCTGCCGATAATCTGGCTCTCCACCATCTTTTTTCGTGCTATATCCAAATTCATTAACTATCCCTACTTTGAAGTTTAAAACATATGCAAGAATTAAGATTTAAGTTTTATCATATCCATAAATGCTGCGGCGCTCATAATGCGTATTATTGATATGCCGGATTCAAGAAAATCTTTATCTCCGGTTATAAGTATATCTGCTTTTACGGCAATTGCCGCACGTAAAATGGGGCGATCTTTCACATCGCGGATTTGAGATTCACTTTTCACGCTCTCATTACCCGGAGGAGTGAGAACTATTTCGACCGATGAGGCTATGAACGAAAGAAACTGTTTATAGCCTTGTACCTTATCTGGAAATTTGGCAGTGAAAACACGATTGAACTCATCAAAAGTATAATCGCAGATAACTGCACGGCAAGGCGGTGTAACAGCAGTGGCAAAAACCTGAGCGGGAACGCTTTGTGGAAAAAGTACGGCAGATACGAGAACGTTTGTATCGAAAAAGACTTTGATCAACTTTTCTCCGCCCGCATTTCCATTATCATTTTCACCACGTCATCATCAGAATAAAGCCCGGCTTTTTCAGCCTCCCCAGCCATGAATTCCTGAAACATCTTTAAAGCATAAATAGCGGAGTTCATCATAATAACTTGATTATCCCGCATAATAAGCATTACCTTATCCCCTGTGTCAACACCCAATGCCTTGCGTATATCTTTCGGCAAAGTGATTTGCCCCTTGGCCATAACTTTTGCGTTGTCAACTAAAATGTTTTCCATACTGTTCTTCATAGATTCAGCCCTCGTACTTTTTCACGGCATTCCCTACTTACCCTACATAATAATTGTATTATATGCAAACAACGAAAAAAATCAAACTAAAGTTGGAAGAATACAAATGTAATACAAAAAAAGAACGTTACAGCTCTCGTAATCCCGTAAAAGTCTATTTATAAGCTGCCGCCTGATTTGCTATAATGGCTCAGCTTAAGAGAATCAACCTTTGGTAAAACATTAAAATCAAAATTTGTGATTCCATATTGCAGTATCTCTCTTGGAGAGTCAGCTTCTGAGCTCGCTGGAATTCTCTGCCCTAATAGCTTAAGAGCGCTCTTAAGCAAAAAGTTCCCTCTTTTCAGCAGATCATCAGAATTCATAAGCGAAATCGCGTTATCCCTCTTACTCAGCTTGCTCCCACCTTCAGATAAGATAAGCGGCAGATGATAATATTCAGGTTGAGGATAACCAAGAACCCTTTGCAGATATATCTGCCTTGGCGTCGAATAGAGCAAATCCCCTCCCCGGACAACCTGATTTACTCCAGAATCAAAATCATCAACAACAGTCGCCAGATGATAAGCAAAAGGGCCGTCAGCTCGTTTAACAACAAAATCGCCGCATATTTCTCCAAGATTCTGTTGATAACGACCAACCACCTTATCATTAAACTTAATCAGATCATTTGGAACACGGACACGGGCAGCTCTAAGGATTTTACCTTTTTCAATACCGTTACGGCAGGTTCCCGGATAAAACAGCTCCTCAGAAGAACCGTGAGGCGCTGTGGCAATTCTGGCGATCTCAGCTCTTGAGCAACCACACATATAAATCAATCCTTTATCCTTCAACACCTCTAGAGCTTGCTGATAAGATTTATCACGTTTACTTTGCCAAATCGGCTCTCTGTCCCATTCAAAACCGAAAAATTCAAGGGTTCTGAAAATGTCATCCATCATTTCAGGTATTACGCGCTGTTTGTCCAGATCATCAATTCTTAAGAACCATTCGCCCCCCTTACTCTTTGCCAAAAGGTAACTGCCTAAGGCTGTAAAAAGAGAGCCGATGTGAAGGGGACCTGTTGGAGACGGAGCAAACCTGCCTACAATTTTCATATATCATTTATCCTATTTTATATGGTTCCAGTAGGGGTTGCCATTGGCCATCCAGAAATTCCCCTCTATGGAGGGGTGCCCAAAGGGCGGGGTGGTTAAACGGGCGCACACTGTGCGCCCCTACATATCTGGAGCCAACATGTTTTAAATATTGCCTAATTCTATCAATTTTATATAATTAGGCAATTATTTTTTATGCCGTTATTTCCATTAGCTGAGGTAATACCTGAGCTAATATATTAATGGTTATTGCCTATTTTTCTATAAATCATAGAATTAGGCAATAAATCATTTCACCTAATGGCACAGGATTTTGAGCCATATGCCAGGCGCCTGAGGAGCAGGTCACGAGGCAACCGTAGGGGCAGCTATCGGGCGACCGGGGACGGCCGCCCCTACAAGTGTTGAGTGGCCTGCGACGCAGCCAACGCAGTCAGATGCAAAGAGCGGCAGTCGTACACCTTGGAAATGCAGTATCAGATAGATAATGAACAAGCTTCATCGTACGAAACGCATCAAACCAGTTATGAAACGCCTTACCAAGCTGTTCAGGGCTCTTGTGCTGCATAAGCATTTTCTCCCATATCTTTTCAAAACCTTGTTGAATAAGAAACTCAGCTAAAAACTTCGAGACAGAAAAAGCCTCTTCCAAAAGGTTTGGCCCCATACTTTTACAGACCTTTTCGGCAATCTCAAGCCAGGCTTTCAAAATAAAATAACATCGGGGATCATAAAACAGAATTGCCTCTTCGCCATTTTTATACATATTACACATTGCTCTGCCTGTACCAAAAGGAACCCTGTCTGAACACCTCGGAGACGGGTGTACTACAGTTCCTTTAACCTCCCCAATTCCTGTAACTTTTGCCAAACTCTGGAGAAAATAAAAATCCTCACCTGCCCGCCGTTTGTTCATACCGCCTGACGCAACATACGCGGAAGCACGGCAGGCCATGGCGCTCCCTATAGTCTGAAATCCGTAGGGAGAGCCTGCATACTTAAGGCCATCCACATAAGACTGTAAAAACTGTTCATAACGGCGTATATACCTGGTCTCCTGTTCCGTTGCTCCATCTCTGTGCCTGAAAGGTATAACAGCTCCGCCATCGGGACTATTAGCAAAATGATCTAAAATAGCTCCTGCATATCCTGGTTCAATAATGGTATCAGCATCAAGAGATATCATTATCGGATCACAATTTTCAAAATCAAAATATGGGAGAAGAAAATCATGCCCTATTTTGCGGGCAAGGCCGACACCGCCGTCTTTGTTCGGCAGCTCCAGACCAGGGGAAAAAGCGTCAATAATACCGACAGGAAAGCTGAAAGAACCGGAATTGGCTGAAAGATACTTTAATGTCTTAACATTACTCATCTTCTCAGAATCTAAGGCGTCAATCCGGTTATTCAGTACAAAAACTACTATAAGGCCATTCTCTGCAAGGGTAGAATCAGCATTTAAAGACTTAATGAGTTCAGGTATCGACTCAAATTCCGCGAAAGCAGGGATAATTATCCCTCCACGGAATAGCCTCAGAGGCTCATGGCAATTAATAGTCAGCTTCCAATCACCGTTAACGCCACGCTTTTTCAGGTAATCATATACCTTTTCAATTTTCACGCTTTGCTATTTCCGTCATAACGCCTGCATGTAGATCACTGTTACCATCCAGCCAGATAATATCAACGCCATTCCGTTCCATCCGCCTGAACCATGTCTCCTGCCTTTTGGCAAAATCGTGGATTGCTGAATTAAGCTTCTGGAACATATCGTTTTTATTTAACTCACCTGAAAGATACCTTGTTACATACCTGTATTCAAGGCCATATGAGTCAAGACATTCAGAAGAAACTCCGGAATCCAGTAAATTTTTCACCTCTTCAATCATACCGCTCTTAAGCCGCTCTCTGAGCCTTGTTGTAATACGCTGCCTCAGCAGTTCTCTGGGAAATTTTATCCCGAATACCACAGGCTTCAGCTCCGGCAGTTCTATCGCCTCTTCCTTATTTGTACAACAGGCTATCTCAATAGCGCGGATAATACGCTCTCTCCCAAGCAGGTTTGTACTGTTATGTTGGTCTGAATCAAGCTCAATAAGATAATTCCTGAGCTCTTCATGTGATAGGGCTTCAAGCTCGCCCCTTAGTTCGGCATTTGACGGAGCGTCATGCAGCTTATACCCTCTTAAAACAGCGTCAAGATAGAGGCCTGTCCCTCCCACAAGAAGCGGCAATCTTTTACGCCCGGTTATATCATTAAACGCGGCGGCAAATCTCTTCTGAAACTCAAACAGGCTAAATTCCTCACCAGCTTCAAGGATATCTATAAGATGATAAGGAACCCCGCCATATTCGGAAAGATCCTTACCTGTGCCTATATCCATACCTTTAAAAACCTGGCGTGAATCGGCGGATATTATTTCTCCGTTAAGTTCAGCAGCTATTGAAGCAGCAAGGCGGGTTTTACCGGTGGCAGTAGGGCCTAAGATAACTAATAAATTAAACATATTACGCTCTTTACGGCTTCAGCTTTTTGCATCCACCTGTGTTAGCTGCGTCACAGACTGCTCAACGCCATAGGGGCCATTGACCGCCCGTGTTATCGGGCGCACACTGTGCGCCCCTACATCCGCCTCGCGACCTACGCCTTGGCTGCCTGGCGCATGGCGCAAAATCCTGTGTCACTCGGCTGCCGCTTTTTGCGTCCCGTATGGCAACCAATAACCGCTCTACGGGTTAGCCTCCCTCTTAGACAGAAGTGACACGCAGTGCCGGAGAGAGGAAACCGCCTTATTATTATCGAATCTTATTATACAGCGCATCAGACTTCTTAACTTCCACATTTATACCTTCACGTTCAAGAAGCTCACCCGTCGCTTTCCAATACTGAGTAAGTGCTGTTTCATATGTTGTCTGTGCCTTAATCTGGTTACTTCGGGCAGTGGAAAGGTCGTTTTCTACATCAAGCACATCTTTGTTTGTGGCAAGCCCTACTTCACTTTTCTTTAAGTATGCCCTGAATCGTTCATCTGCATAAGCAGCAGCTTTATCTGAAATGTCAAGTTGCTTATAGGCCGAATCAACTCCTCTTATTGCTGTTCTTACTTCATTTGCTATTGATGCTTTAAGACCTTCTATCTGGGTTTCTATCTGTTCTGTTTTAAGTCTGCTTTTTATATAATCGTTTTCTGCTTCCTGATTCCCCAATGGATATTCAAATTGGATACCAACACTCCAGATAGGATAGTCTGTTGATCCGACATGTTCTATGTTTCTGTTATACTTTGTGGCAGCGCCTGTAAAAGCAACGCTGGATACAAGGTTAAGGGTTGGCAATGTTTGGCTTCTTAATACTTTTGTTTGCAGTGCTGCTGTATCAAAGGATGTTTTTATTTCGTCCAGGTCAGGTCTGTTAGCAAGAGCCAGTTTTAAAGCTTCTTCCTGGTCAAATTTGTGTGCTTCTTTATCCAGACTATCTATCGGTATGATATCTGCCGATGAATCCAATTGAAGAAGCAGTGCTAATACATCTCTCTGGTCATGAGCTGTTTTTTCAGCATCAATTAGTTCTCCTTCTCTTAAGGCAACTCCATATCTGGCATTTAATATTTCCATAGCAGGCAATACTCCTGCCTTTACTCTAGCTTCTGTTTCAAACAGGATTTGCTTTGCCAATTCAAGAGATTTTTTCTTTGATTGAAGGTCATCCTGGTAGCTTCTTAGTTTGAAGTATTCGGTTCTTACCTGGGCAACCATTGATAATATGGCTGTTTTTAAGTGTTTTAGAGAGCCTTTTTTAGTCATTTCCGCTACTTTAATGTTAAGTTCTGTTGCATCCCTGCCAAAGTTCTTAAGTAACGGCTGGTTTAGCTTTAAGGAGATATCTGATTGCCAATAGCTTGGATATCCATTGATGTAGCCAATGCCAGATGTTGGTTGCCTGTTATATTGATTATCAAAATGTACCTCAGCTGTTCCACCTGTGGGAAAGAGTTTAGAGAGACCGGGAGTTATAATAAGTTGCTGGGCATTGTATTCTTCAAGGGTATTTGGCAGGAATGTTGTTGTGTCCTGATAACTGCTGTTAAGCAGCAGACGCGTTTCATATATCGCCCTGTTTTTCCTTATGTCTGCCTCTGCCTGGGCCGGGTTATAAAGTTCAGCTTTTAAAGAAAGGTTATTTTCAACGGCAAGACGGACAGCTTCTTTTAAGGATAGGTTTATTACCTGATTATCCGCAAAGGAGGTTGATGAAAGCATGAAAAATAATATTGATATTAAAGAGAGTGGTGATACACATTTCATAAGTTCCACACTTGTGTCGAATTTTAGCCCAACCGGGCTTGATTTTCATAACCGCAGGTCAACGACCTGCGACCTGACAATGCAATCATACCCCTTTTGCTATTCCTCGTTTGCAACGAGTGGTGAATGTTTCCTCTTTCCCAACAAGAGGTTTCCAATCGGGACGTCCAGTGTGCGCCCGATAACCACCCCGCCCTTCTGGCACCCCTCCCAGGAGGGGAATTTCGGGCGATCAATGATCGCCCCTACGGTCGCCGTATATGACCAAAAGCCTGCGTCACATAAATCGCCACAACTTACCGCTCATGGAGGCTTTCGCTGGTATGCTTAATCAGCGGCGAAAGAACATACTCAATAACACGTCTTCTGCCGGTCTTAATTTCAACTGAAACAGCCATGCCAGGCGTAAGGGCAACTTTATTACCATCTACATTAATATCTGATTTATCAAGTTTCACCCTTGCCGAATAAATGAGCCCTTTTTTTTCATCATTAATGGCATCATGGGAAACAGATTCTACTCTTGCGTGAATGGTTCCATACTTGGTGTATTGGAAAGTTTCTATTTTAACTTCTGCTTCCTGGCCCGGCTTAACAAAACCGATATCTTTATTATCAATAAAAGCTTCTACTTCTATTTGGCCGCTCTGGGGTACAATAATCATAAGAGGCTCGGCAGGAGTTACAACCCCGCCGACAGTATGGACTGCCAGCTGCTGTACAGTCCCGTCAACGGGAGATGTGATCTTCATAAGTTTATTTCTGGTATCGGCTTTAAGAAAATCCTGCTCCATTTCTGCAACTTTCTGCTGGCCGTCTGTAATGCTGTCATGGGCAATTCTCCGGGTTTCTGCTGTAAGTTCATTGCATTGCCCTTTGGCTTCTTTTACCGAAGCCGCCATTCCTTTAAGTTTGCTTTTCTCGCTGGCAAGGTCTGCTTCCTGTTCTATTCTGGTCTGTTTATATTGAAGATAGTCATGTTTAGACGCAAAGGTCTCATCATATAGTGTTTTATAGTCCTGCTCTTTTTGTTTAGCTATGGGGAGAGTGAGTTCCAGCTTGCGGACCTCTTCCTGAGTGGAGCTGTAGTCCGCTTCATTTCTTGCCAATTCTGCATTCATACGGTCAAGTTTAGCTGAATATTCGTTGAACTCTCCAAGTAGAAGGTTCTGTGCTTCATCAAATTTTATATTATCAACACCTTCCGGTCGTTTTAGCTCAGGAGGCACTCCTGTATCAATAGCTTTAAGCATAGCTTCTCCTCTGGCTATTTGAAGTTCTTCTGATACAAGATCTCCGCCTATACGGTTTTCATCGGCTTGCGTGGCTGTGCTGTCCAGTTCTATGAGAAGGTTGCCGGCTTTGACAAGTTGTCCGTCAGAGACATATATTGCTTTGATTGTTGAGGTTTCAACAGGCTGAATGGTTTTTGTACGGTCATTTGGTACTATTTTCCCCTGGGCAGTTGCAACTATGTCAATAGACCCAAAAATAGCCCATAACAGGGCAAGAACGGCAAAAATTATGAGAAGCCACATGGCAACCCGTGGTAAAGGGGATACAGGGGTTTCCTGTAAAGAGAGTGCGGCAGGTAAAAATTCCGATTCATCTGAAAGGCGTTTGCCCGGTTCCATTTCTTTTCTATGGCCCCAGGCTATTTTAAAGACTTTACTATAGTGTTTTATAAGATCAAAGGCTGCCTGAATTTTTGGAGTTAATTTCATTCTTTACTATCCCTGCTGTAACCTGAAAAGATAAGAGTAATGGCCATTTTCTTTGCCTAAAAGTTCAGTATGGCTTCCGCTTTCTACTATCTCACCATGATCCATAACTATTATCCTGTTGGCGTCTCTTATGGCTGACAAACGATGGGCAATTATAATGACTGTCCTCCCCTTGCATATGGCTTTCATATTTTGCTGTATGATCCGTTCTGATTCGTAATCAAGAGCGCTGGTGGCTTCATCAAAGATAAGTATTCGGGGGTTTGTCATAAGTGCCCTGGCAATAGCTATTCTTTGTCTCTGACCGCCTGAAAGGGTTGAGCCATGTTCGCCAACAACTGTGTCATAACCTTCGGGAGTTTCCAGGATAAAGTCATGAGCGCCAGCAAGTTTTGAAGCATTCATAATGACTTCAAGAGGAGCGCCCGGACTGGCAAGGGCAATGTTTTCTCTTATTGTGCGGTTAAACAGGACATTTTCCTGTAAAACAACTCCAATCTGCCTTCTTAAGGAACTTGTGTCCGCTAAGGAGAGATCCATACCGTCAATAAGTACTCTGCCTCTTTCAGGCACGTATAAGCGTTGAACAAGTTTAGTTAAAGTGCTTTTCCCTGAGCCTGACCTCCCTACAATCCCTATAATCTCACCGGGGTTGATATCAAGAGAGACCTTTTTTAAGACTTCCGGGCCGTCAGGTTTATATCGGAATATGACATCATCCAGCATTATCCCGCCTCTGAGGGACGGAAGAGCGCTTTTGTTTTCTACAAGTTCTGTTTTACTGTTAAGTATGTCACCAAGACGCTGGATTGATATTCCTGTTTGCTGAAAGTCTGTCCATAGCTGCGCAAGCCGCATAACAGGTTGGGAGACCTGGCCTGACAGCATGTTAAATGCTATAAGTTGCCCTATGGTGAGTTTACCGTCAATTACAAGTTTTACCCCAAAGTACATGATTGCCACTGTTACAAGTTTTGATACAAGATTGACACCGCCGTTTGCAAATGTTCCCAGAGTTGTTGTTCTAAAGCTCGCTTTTACATAAGCGGCAAGTTGATTCTCCCATTTTTTTATCCATTGAGGTTCTACTGCCATTGCTTTAACAGTGTCAACTCCACTTATACTTTCAACAAGAAAGGCCTGGTTTTCTGCGCCACGGTTGAATTTTTCATTCAGCCGGGCTCTCAGTAAAGGGGTGAAAAAAGCCGAGAGAAGTATGTAGCATGGAATTGAAATTATGACTATCAGTGTGAGCCAGCCACTGTAAAAGAGCATGACTATTATGAATACTATGGAGAAGAGTAGGTCAAGCACAAGGGTAATGGCGTTACCTGTAAGAAAGGAGCGGATATTTTCCAGTTCTCTTACCCTGGCGACCGAATCCCCTACACGCCTTGCCTGAAAGTAAGCAAGAGGTAAGTTAAGCAGATGTCTGAAAAGCCGTGCTCCAAGTTCAACGTCTATACGGCTGGTTGTATGGGCAAATACATAGCTTCTCAGGGAGGTAAGGGTGACTTCAAAGAGTACCACAACGGTGAGCCCTATTGCTATTACATCAAGGGTAGTGAGGCTTCTATGTACTAATACTTTGTCCATTACTACCTGGAAAAAGAGCGGAGTTATAAGGGCAAAGAGCTGTATGGCAAGGCTTACTATAAGTACTTCAGTTAAGAGTTTTCTGTATTTCACTATGGCCGGAATAAACCAGGTAAAGTCAAATTTACCCATTTCTCCTGCCATGGATGCTCGGGATGTGAAAAGGATCAGTTCTCCTGTCCACCTGAGTTCAAAGTCAGAGAGGGCTATGGTTTCAGGACGGCCTGCTTTTGGTGATTGTATTAATACATTTGATTCGTCAACTCCGGCTAGGATGAAGTACGATGGCAAACCTTCTTCATCGTATTCTATTGCTACGGCAGGAAGAGGGATCTTTTTAAGTTTAAGTCTTGATATGTTGCTTTTTACAACTTTTGAATTAAGTTTAAGACGCTTTGACGCAAGGAGTATGTCAGTGGTACTAAAAGGTTTCCCTGCTGATGCGAATTCATGAACTATTTGATGGGGGTCTACTGCTATGTTATGAAACCTGGCCATCATTATAAAGCATATAAGGCCTGTGTCTAATGCTTGCTGGGGCTGAGTTTGATCAGCTTCCTGATCCAGTTTGTTATTTAAACTGTCTTGAGTATTATCGGGCATTGTTTATAGTAAGCTTTCTTATCGTAGTTATTCCCCTCTATGGAGGGGTGCCCGCAGGGCGGGGTGGTTCGGCCACCCACTGCATTCCTATCATTACGGCATTCATCGTAGGGGCGGCAATCTGCCGCCCGTATCTTCCCGAGTATAGCGAATGTGCGCAGTGCAGGCTCCGCAATCCAGAAAATACAATTAGGCAATAGTATTTAAATCAATTTATCTATACCGCTATTTCTATGAGCTCAGGTAATACCCAAGCTCATAGGTAATATAGATCGTAAATTACAACATTCGATATATTGCCTGATTCTATGATATATCATACAATTAGGCAAGTTTTATCGGGCGACCGAGGACGGTCGCCCCTACATTTAACAAAATATTTCCGGCAGTTCAATCAGTTTTTTCTTGGCTTCTCTCTGTGCCTCTGTGAGGGATAAAAGGTTTTTTCGTGTATTTCGCGCTTTTCGCGGTTCAATCAATTAAATTACAACCCTACTTCCAGTTCGCGGCAATCACAGGAGCAAGGGCAGTCTGAGTATCAGCTGTAAGAGTTGTCTGTCCCGATGCAGGTGGTGAAAATGATGCCATTGCCGATACAAGAGAGTCTACCTGGGTATCCAGTAATGTTTTTCCGTCTGCTGTTTTAAATTCTTCTATATGATAGGCGTTTCCGCTGTACCAGTTGTTTATTGTTACTTTGTCAGTTGTACCTATTATGCTTACTTCCAGATTTGAACCTGATTTTTTGAACCAGAGTTGGTCTGCTGTTATGTCAGGGCCAAAGGAGAGGATATCCTGATTTCCGACTGTTGTGTCATAGTCATTTATTGTGTCAGAACCATAGCCACGGCCAAAGATATAAGTATCATTTCCTGCTCCGCCGTTTAAAGTGTCATTCCCAGGCCCACCGTCTAATATGTCGTCTCCGTCTCCGCCAGTCAGTGTGTCGTCTCCGTCTCCTCCATATAAAATGTCATTTCCTGCTCCACCGTTTAATGTATCGTTTCCAGCTCCACCATACATTATGTCATCATAATTGGTGCCGGTCATAGTGTCGTTTCCGGAAGTACCCATAAAACCGGCATTACTGACCTGATTCAATCCCCATACTGTCCCGTCTGCGAATTTTATCTGTTGTACCGGATTTTGAATGTTATTCGGATCGTTATTGTAATAGAAGTTTTGTATCGTTATTTTGTCTGTTGTCCCGGCTATGGATAATACAAGATTATTTCCTGATCTTATCCCCGTTACTTCTGATGGGTCTATCCCTTCTTTAAATTGAATGGTGTTCAGTTTATCCGGTGTAGTATCGCTAGAAGATGCTATTGTGTCCTGACCATCTCCTTTGCCAAACATATAAGTGTTGTTTCCTGTCCCGCCGTCTAAGTAGTCATTCCCTGCTCCACCGTCTAATATGTCGTCTCCGTCTCCCCCATACAAAGAATCGTTTCCTGATCCGCCATACATTATGTCGTTTCCGGCACCACCATACATTGCGGTGCCCCCTGGCCCTGCATACATTATGTCATCATATTGGGTACCGGTAGTACTACTACCGGAAGTACCCATAAATCCTATCTTTACTATATCTTCAAATCCCCATACTGTTCCGTCCGCGAATTTTATCTGTTGTACAGGGTTCTGATAACTGTTCGGGTCGTTGTTGTAATAGAAGTTCTGTACTGTTATTTTGTCTGTTGTCCCGGCTATTGATAATACAAGATTATTTCCTGATCTCATCCCTGTCACTTCTGACGGGTCTATCCCTTCCTTAAATTGAATGGTGTTCAGTTTATCAGGGGTAGTATCGCTAGAAGATGCTATGGTGTCCTGACCGTCTCCTTTCCCAAACATATAAGTGTTGTTTCCTGTCCCGCCATCTAAGTAGTCATTTCCAAGGCCTCCATCTAATATGTCGTCTCCGTCTCCTCCATACAAAGAATCGTTTCCTGTTCCGCCATACATTATGTCGTTACCGGCACCACCATACATTGCGGTGCCCCCAGGCCCCGCATACATTATGTCATCATATTGGGTACCGGTAGTACTACTACCGACAGTACCCATAAATCCTATCTTTACTATATCTTCAAATCCCCATACTGTTCCGTCCGCGAATTT
>WQYY01000013.1 GCA_009780995.1 Desulfuromonadales bacterium | reverse complement strand
GTAAGGAAACTCTTGTTAATTATGGTTTCCGTCTGCCTGCTGCCCTTGATAACAGGCCTCTCAACTTCAGTGAATTTGAAGCAAAATTGAATCAGGCTCTGTATGTTTCAGCAACACCGGCGGAGTATGAGCTTAAAGCGGCCCAAGGCGTTGTAGTTGAGCAGGTTATACGCCCTACCGGTCTTGTTGATCCGGAGATAATTGTCAGACCTGCCACTCATCAGGTTGATGATCTCTTAAACGAGATAAGGGAGATTGTTGCCAAAAAGGAGCGTGTTCTTGTAACTACTCTTACAAAACGTATGGCTGAAGAGCTGACAGAATACTATAAAGGAGTTGGGGTAAAAGTGCGCTATCTCCACTCTGATATAGATACTATACAGAGAATGCAGATAATACGTGATCTTCGGCTTGGCGAATTTGATGTTCTGGTAGGGATAAACCTGCTGCGGGAGGGCCTTGATATACCTGAAGTTTCACTTGTCGCTATTCTTGATGCTGATAAAGAAGGGTTCCTGAGATCTGAAAGATCACTTATTCAGACTTGTGGAAGGGCAGCAAGAAATGTAAACGGGAAAGTGATGATGTATGCTGATATTGTAACCAGATCAATGAAGGCATGTATAGATGAAACCGCCCGCCGCCGTAGTCTGCAGGAAGAGTTTAACTATAAACATAATATTACTCCTGAAAGTGTGCAGAAAGGAATGCGGAGCATACTGGAATCAATAGAAGAAAAAGATTACTCTTCTGCTTCTGTTATTGCAGAGAGAGCAGAGGAATATGGCGGAATAAAGGATATTCCAAAAGCGGTTAAAAAATTAAGAAAAGAGATGCTGGCTGCCGCGAAAGAGCTTGATTTTGAAACAGCGGCCATGTTGAGAGATAAGATAAAACAACTGGAGGAGCTTGATCTTGCTGCTAGGTGACGCAGGCTCATAATACGAAAAGTGTGAAGTGTGGGGTTAAACCCATCAAATAAAGGGTTGTATGTAGGGGCGCACAGTGTGCGCCCGCAGCAAACAACAACCGCGAAAGACACGAAAGAATTATTGCCTAATTATACAAATATGTAATATCATTTTAACTGATTTTCCAACATTTTAAAATCTATTAGCTGAGGTAATACCTGGGCTAATAGGTTTTGATAGTATGCATCATAAGACTCAAAACTTGCCTAATTATATTATTAATAATTTTTCCCTCGCTTCTTCAAAGTATCTTGAACTTCAGCAAGATTTTGTTCGGCAGCTTTTTTGAGCAATTTGTAAGCTTCCTGATAATTTCGCGCTATTCCTTTTCCGTTGAGATACATAACGCCCCACCGAAATTTTGCAGGAGAAAAAACATCTTGACCAGCCGCTTTTTTAAACCATTTAAGAGCTTCTTGATAATTTCGTGTTGCACCTTTTCCAGATAAATACATATGCCCCAGGTATATTTGCGCTAGTAGCTCACCCTGAGCAGCAGCTTTTTTGTACAATGTGAAAGCTTCCTGATAATTTTGTGCCACTCCATCGCCCTTTTCATACATGAGTCCTAAATTAGATTGCGCAGGAGCATTACCCTGATCAGCGGCTTTTTTAAGCAATTTGAAGGCTTCTGTAAAATTTTGTGCTGCTCCATCTCCAGTACAATGCATAATCCCTAGACCAAATTGTGCGGGGGCATAGCCTTGATCGGCGGCTTTTTTGTACCATGCAATAGCTGCTTGCTTATCCTGTACTACTCCATAGCCAGCATCATACATATCGCCCAAAAGATGTTGCGCAGGGGCATGACCTTGATCGGCAGCTTCTTTGAGCAATTTGAAAGCTTCTTGGTAATTTTGCGCCACTCCATTTCCGGTATCATACATAACTCCAAGATTATATTGTGCATAAGGGTTGCCCTGATCAGCTGCTTTTTTGAACCATTTAAAAGCTTCTGTATAATTTTTTGCTACTCCGTCTCCATCTCTATACATAATTCCCAAATTACATTGTGAAGCTGCGTCGTCCTGATCAGTCGCTTTTTCGAATCCTCTATCACGAGCAGATTTAGGTTTAGCCCTTTTTAGCTCACTAAAAAGAGCTCTAAAGAAAATAATCGCCATAATTGGTGCTCCAACAGATAGCATATGGCCAAAATTATCTTTATACAGATAACCAAGAAAGCCAAGAAAGACGAAAATAGCTAGGACTAACGGAATCCATATCAGCGCAAATACCCACCACCACGACCAATCAATTACATCTTTTACTTTCCAATTAACGAACACAAGCGTTAAAATCAATAGAAAGCTGACTACTATAAGCACAAGTCCTGTTACCATTAATTATTCCCCTTTACTTATTAGGACGTCAGCATTAAAAATTTTCTTCCAAACTTTTTTGCAAAAACGATAATTATTTTGCCGGTTGTCTTAGCAGTTTAGTCTTTCTCTGCTGCCCATTGCTTAATGACAAAGGGGGAAATAATATTGCCTAATCGTATGAATATACAATTTAATTCCAGCCTATTTTTAGATATCTTGATTTTTATTAGCTTAGATAACATCTGCGCGGATAAGTTTTAATATTATACATATTAGTATTCGAGAAATTGCCTGATTATATGATTAATAATTTATCCGTAGTCTTCTCAAAGCCTTTTGTGCGGCAGCGTTGCTTTGAGCAGCAGCTTTTTTGTACCATTTAATAGCTGCCTCTTTATCTTGCGTTACGCCCTCTCCAAGTTCATACATAGCGCCCAAATATAACTGCGCATCAGCATAGCCTTGCTTAGCTGCTTTTTGAGACCATTCAAAAGCTTTCTCCTTATCTTGCGCCATTCCGTCGCCCTTATAATACATAACTCCCAAATTATATTGCGCATCAGCAAGACCTTGATTAGCTGCCTTTTTTAAATATGTAAAAGCTTCTTGTTTATTTTGCGTTGTTCCATTTCCGTCCTTGTACATAACTCCTAACCAAAATTGCGCCTTAGCATAGCCCTGATCAGCCGCTTTTTTAAAATATGTAAAAGCTTCTGGATAGTTTTGTGCTACTCCTTTTCCTCCTGCATACATAACTCCCAAGAAAAATTGTGCAACGGCAAGACCCTGATCAGCTGCTTTTTTTAACCATGTACAAGCTTCCATATAATCTTGCGCTACTCCATTTCCTCCTCCATACATGAGTCCCAAATTAAATTGCGCATCAGCAAGGCCTTGATCAGCTGCTTTTTTGTACCATATACAAGCTTCATGGTAATTTTGTGCTATTCCATTACCATGTTCATACATACTTCCCACATTAAATTGTGCATCGGCAAAACCTTGGTTAGCCGCTTTTTTGTACCATTTAAAAGCTTCCTGATAATCTTTTGTTACCCCTTCTCCCTTATAATACCTGAGTCCTAAATTATATTGTGCAACGGCAAGGCCTTGATCAGCTGTTTTTTTTAACCGTATTAAAGCTAAGCTCTCTGAAGTTATCGGAGGAGTAGGAGCTCCGTATTGCGAATAGTCAATCTTATCTGCCTCTTGAGTTGCTGGAATTGCTGGTGTGACTGGAACTTGTGCAGAAGTCATTGGGGCTTGAGCTGGAGTTGCTGGTGCAGAAGTAGAGCTATACTGTGGGTACCAATTAGTTTGGGAAGGAACTTGACTCTTTTGGTTACTTTGAGAGTAGTATATATAGCCTAGAAAACAAAGAAAAAGAAGAATAGCTATGGCTAATGGAATCCATAGAGGTGAAAACACCCACCACCACGGCCAATTAATCACATACTTCACTTTATAATTGATAAACATAAACGTTAAAATCAATAGAAAGATAACTACTATAAGAACAAGCCCTGTTACCATTAGCTACTCCCTTTTTTTCTTTAATTGCAGCCATTCTGCTATCCCTTGCTTCATAATGAGGGGTAGCAGAAATTGCCTACTTACTGCTATTTGCAACGCATTCGTCGTATTCGTCCAGTTGTCGATGAAACTCGGCACAACCTTCATTGAATTCGTCAGAGTTTCCGTCGCAATCGTCGCCAGCATTTTCGGCTGCCCAATTGAAACCGGCATAATGTCCACCGCCATCGTTGTATGGGTTATAAGGTTCTATACAGTCCTCAATTTTTGTCTTTTTAGAAGGTGTATCATCTGGTGATTTTTCACAGCCAGAAAGGAACATGGCAAGAATGATACTGATCAATACCATCTTTTTCATTTCTTTATGTTCTCCTTGTTATCACCTTCATAATTATACGGTATTGTTATGTGGCAATTGCGACACAAGTCAATCTGGTGGATATGCAAGCCATGTATGTTCTTATCGCGGCAATACGAAATTATCTGTTGCTTGTATTCAGAGTAATAATCAAGAGCAAGATCATCAAAGTTGACCACAAGGTAAACCAAACCACTCGTGCCCTTAGTTGCTACCTGAGCTTTTGCGGCTTTGATATCATTATCCAGTTTTTTAAAGAACCCATCACCAAGTTTAGAATAGATGCCATCGAAAACAGATAACTTTTCGCGTCGATCTATCTCTTCGTTAGATATTCCAAGTGTCTTCACTTCGCAATGTTTTATCTGACCAGATTCAACATATTGGATATCAGGAGTACACACTCCACGCTCGCTAGACTCTGACAGCATTGTTATGCCAGTACAGCCACTCTGAACCAAGAAGCTATAAGCAAATGCTTCGTTAAGCAGGTTGAACACCTTCTTTGATTTGCCGCGAAGATCTATAAAATTCTTCACTGCCTTGTCTTTGAGTATTTGCCAAGATTGCTCGTCGAGCTCTTGCAATGCGTTTTCGTATATTTTATAGCAAGCTCTCTTTTCTTCAATTGTCATGCAGGATTTCTCAAAATCCTTAAAGAACGGATCTTCTGGATACTTCGTGGTCACCGCCGCTATCAATCCATATATTCTCTTCATTTTTAACATTTTCGCCATAACACTAACCTCCTTAAATAATTTCCTTCTTATTTATTAGGACGTCAGTATCGAAAGTTTTCTTCCAAGCTTTTTTCGAAAATGATAATTATTTTGCCAGGCGTCTCAGCAGTTCAGCATTTCCTTTATCAAGGACTTTTAGCCTGTCGTAGAGGTTCATTGCTTTTGCTTTGTTACCTTGAGCGAGATATGATACTCCCAGTTGGAAGAGCAGTTCTTTGTCGTCAGGGTCAATAGCAAGGGCTTTTTCATACATGAGGATTGCCTCGTCGTATTGACCACGGGATTCAAGATTCTCCGCGAGATTAAATAGTAAGTCTGTGTTATTCGGATTAATTTTTAACCCCGCTTTATAGGCATTAGCTTCTTGTTCAAAATCCTGTTTTTCATAGAAGGCGTACCCCAATTCCTCATAAGCGCCTTCAAGTCGTGGATTAAGCTTTATGGCTTTTTTATAGTAGCTGATGGCTTCGTTCCATCTGTGCCCGTCAGAGGCCAAAATTCCTTTCATATAGGCATTGAGTGCGTCTGCGGAGAAGGTTACATTTTTCAGGTCGCTTAAAGGAATTGCCTTTCCTTCTTTTACAAGTTGCGCGACATTTGAAGCTGGTGTAGCAAGGTTGATATGTTTTTCTTCGGTAATCAGGAATCCCAGTAAACGGCCATGGTCATCTATCAGTGCTCCTCTGGCAGTTGTGGCGGTTTGACTCGCGATCTGGATATATTGGATTTCGCTCCCTTTCCGTTGACCTGGTATTTCTTTGAAATCACTAACCATTGCTTCCTGAAATCCTTTTCTGGTTTTTGCAGGGTCGGCGACTGCAAATATACGTTGGCCTACGGATATGTCACGAATGTCGACTGTAGGAATTGCAGGAAGATTGTTTGTATCAATTTTCATAACTGCCAGGTTTTTATCTTCGTCTTTCCAGATGTGTGCTGTTTGGTATGTTTTACCATCTTTAAGAGTGATCTGTAATTTGCTTGCTCCGGCCAGTGGCAGGAGATTAGAAGCGATGAGTCCATCAGCGCCAACTACAACACCTTGTTCTTCTCGTAGGATATTTCCATCACTATTCAACGCACTCACTTTAACAAAGGCGTTGGTATTCAGTATGGGAGTTTCTTTGTTATCAGTGTGGCGAGTGACAATAAGAGTTGCCAGAAGCGCTACGCATATGCCTGCCGTAGCAAAGGTGGAGAGTTGCCACTGTCGTGAGGAGAAGAATTCTTTCAGTTTTTGCAGAAAGGTGGGTTTATTATTATTTTCCTGTTTATTTCTGCCAGGTTGTAGGTTTCGCAATCGTTCAGCTAAACGTGGTGAAAGAGGCTCTATATTCTTCTGATAATAGAGTAACTCTGTCATGTCATTCAGTTGTTTAAGACAGTACAGACAGGTATGCAGATGCGCTTCAGCTTTTATCATTTCCGTTTCTTCCAATTTCTTTTCCGCGAAACGGCCAATGGTAGCTACGTTAAGACAATCGGGAGTTTTCAGACTGTCGATCTGTTTTAAGGCATCTTTTATTTTTTCTTCTACTATTCTGTCCATATTTTAATAGACGCTTTCTTAAGCTATTTTCTTCCAAAAATAATTAACAGTAATATAGCTGTGAATATTTTTTTTATATCCGGTTTTATCTTTATCCTGTTATAACGTGATGCCACAGTACCCATAGGTATACCAAGCATGTCCGCAATTTCTTTATCCGTATATTCCTGGATCTTGTAGATGAGAATCCTCCAGTCTTCAATAGATAGTTTCGCCTGTGTCTTTTCTAGCAAGTTTCTGATCTCAGCGGCCTTGTCAGGCCTGAAGGTATTGTCCACGAGGTCAGGCGCTGAGTGAACATTTCCATCATCAAAGTCAATTTCCTGATCTATGGAAATTTCTTCTTTCCTATGTTTCGTTGATCTCACATAACTGGACGCCTCACGAATGGTTATTTGCTTGAAGTAAGCCAGAAATTCGTATTTAGTCGTACCTTTGAAGTTTTTAAGGCCATTATTTAATAGCTTTACAAGGATATTCTGTATGATGTCATCTTTTTCATCTGAGGACAGTTTTGAAAAGTAACGGTTGAGGGTTTTGGTAGCAAGGGAACCATATTTAGAGAAAAAATCATTCCAGGATTGGCTGTCTCCAGCAATACAGCTATTTATGAATGTAAGAAATTCCTCATTCATGTAGTGGGCTCCAACCTAGGAAGTTATAATATATTAATTGTAAGCAGTATTCGCATAAGAGATAGAGTTTTGCAAGTTGGAAATGACAGCAAAATTATTATTGCCTAATCGTATTGATATACAATATCGTTTTAGCTGGCTTTTAAATACATTAAAACCTATTAGCTGAGGTAATATCTGAGTTAATAGGTTTTAGTAATGCAGGTAGTAATATTTAAAAAATTGCCTGATTGTATGAGTAGCAAGAGGATTAGGCAATAATTCTTTTGCGCTTTTCGCGTCCTTCGCGGTTATTGTTTGGTTATTGCGGGCGCACACTGTGCGCCCTTACACCACCCCGCCATATGGGCACCACTCCACAGAGGGGAATTTAACTCCACTCTTCACACTTCACATTCCACACTTTTGTATTATGACCAAAAACCGAAGTCACAACAATCCACCCTCAACAAAACTGAAATACCCCGGCTTACTCCCACCATCACCTATTATAATATGGTCCAGAACCTTTATCCCTAGTATTGTTCCGGCTTCTTTCAGCCTGATGGTTATCTTCTTGTCTTCATTGCTTGGAGATGGGTCTCCTGAGGGATGATTATGAATGAGAATTATGGCTAATGCAGATTCACGTATTGCAGGATTAAATACCTCTCGCGGATGAACGATACTCTCTGACAATGATCCTTCAGATACTTGCACCTCTTTCATAATGCGATTTTTTGCATCAAGAAGCAGGACAATAAAATGTTCTTTTTTACGATCACGAAAACGGTAATGAAAATGATTATAAACCTGTATCGGCGAGTTGAATTTTTCAAGTATCTGAAGGCGTTCAGTGTTTATTCTTGAAGCCATTGTAAGTGCGGCTAATATGGAAGCTGCCTTTGCGAGACCAACCCCTTTTATCTCGCATATTTCAGAGAGCTCTGCAGTTGATAATGATCTGAGATTTTTGAATTTTTTTATGATACTCCTGCCAAGGTCAATAGCGCTCTGATCTGATGTATGATCTCCTGTACGAAGTATTAATGCTAACAACTCGGCGTCAGTAAGATTTTCACAGCCAAGCTTCTGCATCTTTTCCCGTGGGCGTTCATCAGCCGGCCACTGTTTTATACCACCTTTTGCCATTGAATTTCCTTTAGCATTAAATTAGTTACCAGATGAAATAAAGACAGATTAGGCCTGCAATAATTCTGTACCAGACAAAAGGATACAATGAGCGTTTTTGTACCAGTTTCAGAAGAAAGACAACGCTTATATATCCAAATATCGCTGAAGTCGCAATCCCTACGAGAAGATTCGTCATTTCCCCTGTTGGTATACCTGTTTTAACTAGTTCAAGAGTTTTAAGGATTGCTGCACCGAGGACAATAGGTAATGACATTAGAAAGGAGAAACGGGCAGCAGTTGGTCTGTTGTATCCGAGAAAAAGAGCTGTAACTATTGTTATGCCGGATCTGGAGATTCCGGGGAACAGGGCCAGGCACTGTGCGAAACCTATTATTATGGCAGCTTTCAATGAAAGCTTATCCATTTTAAGCTTCTTTGCTCCGGTTGAGTCTGCGAAGCCCAGAACAATTCCGAAAATTATAATGAATAAGCAGATATAAATCAGGCTATGCCTGAATATATTTTCTACAGGCCCTTCGAAAAGTTTTCCAACAATAGCACCAGGTATAGTTGCAACAAGAATATACCATGGAAGACGGCTTTCAGGAGTCGGGGCTTCTCTGGCAGCAATGCTTTTGAAAAAATTAAATGTAAGGTCAAGGATATCCCTCCAGAAATAGGCAGCAAGGGCTATAAGCGTACCTACATGAAGAGCTACATCAAAGGTCAGGCCTGATTCAGGCCATTTCAGGAGATAAGGAATAAGAATAAGATGAGCAGAGCTGCTTATTGGGAGTATTTCAGTCAGACCCTGTACTATACCTAAAATGAAGGCATGAAAAACATTCATATTTTGCTATCCTTTCATAAATTGAACCGTTTGGAAAATACGGCAACATATTTTTAAAATCAAGTAGTTTCATTACTGTGTAAATAAGACTTTTTATTTTACCTTTTTCTCTGTAACGTTTTTGGAAAAAATGATATACCTTCCAAAATAATTTTATTTTTAAGCAGATACTCTCTTGCTTAAGGAGGTATTTATAATATGTTTGGATTAATCCCAAAAGACGAGCAGTTTTTTAAATTATTCAGGGAAATGTCTCAGAACACGATTGCAGGCGCTCACGAATTAAAGAATATGCTTGATGATTTTAAAGATCCTGTTGCCAGTCAGCAGAGAATAAAAGATCTTGAACATAAAGGCGATTTCCTTACGCATGATCTTATCAAAAAGCTGAATAAAAGCTTTATAACTCCTCTGGACAGAGAAGATATTTACTCTTTAGCTTCAAAGCTTGATGACATAATAGACCTCATAGACTCTTCCGCTCAGAGATTTGTAATGTATCATGTTGATAAACCTACCAATGAATCTAAGCAGCTTGCTTTTATCATTCTTAAATGCTGTGAAACCGTTGATAAAGCCGTATCTTTACTGGGTGGGAAGCTTGAGCCTATTTCAGAGTACTGTGTTGAGGTTAACGCTCTTGAAAATGAAGCGGATAAGGTATGCCGCGAAGCTATAAGCCGTCTTTTCGATGAAGAAACAGACCCTATTAAGCTTATAAAATGGAAAGAAATATACGAGACACTTGAAAGAGCAACAGACAGATGTGAAGACGCTGCCAATATTATTGAGAGTGTGGTGGTGAAAAATGCCTGAAATAGGGTTTATAATGCTCTGCCTTGTAATCCTTTCGGCAATGGTGTTTGATTACATAAACGGTTTTCATGATACGGCAAATGCAATTGCAACATGTGTTTCAACCAGGGCACTCTCTGTAAAAGCCGCAATTGTAATGGCTGCAGGTCTGAATTTTGCAGGTGCTATGGCCTCTACTAAAGTTGCTTCAACAATAGGTCAAGGTATTGTCCAAGCTACACATATAACTCAAACAGTTATTCTGGCAGGAATTCTGGGAGCAATTGTATGGAATATTATCACCTGGTATTACAGGATTCCATCATCATCATCTCATGCGATTATTGGCGGGATTATTGGTGCTGTTATTGTTCATGACGGGACAGGGGCCCTTATCTGGAGAGGGATCCAAAAAATTGTACTCTCACTTATACTATCCCCTGTTTTTGGGGTAATTGTTGGCTTTATATTTATGGTTGTAATTATGTGGATATTTAGGAATAAGGCTCCTTTTGGCTTAAACAAAGCATTTCGTCATCTTCAGGTACTTTCCGCAGCTTTTATGGCCTTTGCCCATGGTACTGCAGACGCGCAGAAATCAATGGGCGTAATAACCATGGCTCTTGTAAGCTATAAATATCTTCCCACTTTTGATGTTCCTGTGTGGGTAAAACTAACTTGCGCTATTGCTATGGGTCTTGGGACTGCTGCCGGTGGGTGGAGAATTATAAAAACAGTAGGAAAAGATTTTGTAAAATTGCAGCCTGTTCATGGTTTTTGTGCTGAAACAGCTTCTGCGGGTGTAATACTGGGGGCAGCTTCATTAGGCCTGCCAGTCAGTACTACGCACGTTATTACCTCTTCAATTCTTGGTATAGGCCTTTCCAAAAGGATTACAGCTGTAAACTGGAAAGTAGCTTATCGTATCCTCTTTGCGTCAATCCTGACAATTCCTTTATCAGCTATTGTTTCAGGTATGGTCTATCTTTTATTAAATCCATTCCTTGGTAAATGAAGTGGTATAATTACGGCTTTTATAACGAATATTATTCCTCCAGCCCCTCTCCGGTGTTTTCCATCTCTTTAGTTAGCTCTCCAAGAGCTTTATTTCGTGCCCTGAACCTCACTATGACCCAATAACAAACAAAATAGCTGATTACTGCCATTAATAACCCTATTATGGAAGAGCCCAAAATCAGTGACTTTGCATATATTCTAAGTTGAACCCACTCTCCTCCCTTTAGAATATGCCCCGGCATGAGCAGTGACTTCACGTACATTTTTACTTGAAACCACTCTATTTCTTTTATTTTCATCTCAATAGGCGGAAGGCCTCTTAGTATACGTCCCAGTTTAAAACTCAGACCTAAAGCCGGGGCAATTGTAAGAGGGGTGTTAACCAGTGATCCGGTTACACAGGCGACTTTATTAACTCTGAAAATAAAGGCTGCAGCAATGGCGAGTAATGTATGAAACCCAAAAAATGGCGTGAAACTTATAAATACCCCAATTGCAAAACCTGCTGAAATATGGGCGGGATTGTTATCAAGAGACAAAAGCTTTTTAAAACGCGCTTTCCAGACTTCTTTATTTAGCAATTAATCTCTCCTAGATATTTCTTGCACCTAATCTAGTTGTCTCTGTTTTTTTTGTCAAATTCATTTATTTAAAAATTTTGCTTTTATAAGCACAGAGTAAATAAATTGGTACGGTGGAAGCAATATTCTTGATAGGAACATATTTGAATTAAAATCGCTTTAGTTGATCGACTGATTCATTTTTTAGTCTATCAGCTCAGGTTATACCTGAGCTGATATGTTTCCGACTGATAATAGCTTTTTATGAGTGATACAAAAAGAAAAGGGAGGCTGTTAACCTCCCAATATCATGATGTTTGTATGCCGGTAGTAGGGGCGACCGTCCCCGGTCGCCCGTCACATTACCAATTATATCTGTAACCTGCGTTAACCTTCCAAGGTATCTCTACCCCAGCTCCGCTTATAGATTTTATGTACTCATAGTCTACATGCAGTTCGGTTTTGTCTGTTACCTGCCACGCTATCCCGGCTCCTACCTGATACCTGTCTCCTGATGTGTTGGCGTTTAGGATATCGCCGTTATAAACTATTCCTCCACGGTCTGTCCAGGTTTTCCCATACATTCCTTTTATGTACGGCTGGATTGAGCCGTTTTCTGTTTTTACGTTCTTCCCTGCTACTATTCCTGCTCTCAGATCATAGCTTGTTGTCTTCCTCTGTTCTATGTTTGCCGCATTTCCACTTGTTGTGAAGTTAGCTCCGGTAAAGTTGACTATTGTTCCTTGTACCTGCGGCTCTATATACCAACCTTTTTCTGTTTTAAATTGCCTTCCTGTTTCTAGTGATGCACTTATTCCCCAGTTTCCATAGTTGGCTCTAATGTTGTATTCGTCATAGGCCTTTATGTTGTTCTGTATATGCCCTATTTTGGCTACTGCGTCTAAATAGTATCCTTTGTCGTTTATCCATGTGCCGTAAGCCCCTCCGTAGATGGTTTCGGCTATGCTTTGCCCTGCTCCTCCGTTCATATCTCTTCGGCTGTTGGTGTACCCTGCCATTAACCCTGTGTAGATTTTCCCTATGCTTGTGTTGTAGACTTTGTCTGCCCCAAAGTCCACGCCATAGGTGTTTTCTTTATAGCCTACCTGGTTGTTGTTGGTGTTTACTCTTGATTGCCAACCGTACCCTCTTATCCATGTTTGGTATGGATGTTTTTGTTCGTCTGTGCTGGCTGTTCTCAATTCCCCCATTCTTTGTAGTAATGAGTCATTGGTCATTAGCCATGTGCCTGTTTGGTCGCTTGCTCCCAGGAGTGTGATTAATTCTTTTCCATAGCTTGGGGTTAGATACCAGTTTGCCCAGTCTGCTTGAGCCAGGTTCCTTTGCTGCCCGCTTAACAGGTTGTAGTTATATAACCCTACTTCTACCGGTCCGTTTGTTAGGGTATAATTGCCTGTGCTTGCCGGTTGGTTACTCGCGTTTATTATTTCCAGGGGCAATGGTTTACCTGTTATGTCTCCTCCCGTGTTGGTTACTTTTATGGCGTAGTTCCCACTTGTTGTTACTGTGCTTATCAGGTCTCCTACTGGGATTGCGGTGGCTGAGGTGGCTGCCAGGTTGGTGTTCATTGTGATTATGCTTGGTGTCTGTCCGGCGGTTGCCCCGTTCAGTGCTGTCGCGTTTAATATTTTATAGTCTGCCGGGTTGCTGGAGTTTGTTGGCGGCGCTTCAAAGTTTATATTCCCGCCGTTGCTCGTTAGGGTCCCTATTGTTGACTGTTCCGCTAAGTTTCCTGTTATGTTCCAGGTGCCGCCTGTGTTTATGTTTACATCTATTGGGTCTATTATTCCTGTCAGGCTAGCGTGGTTTATTATGTTAAGCTCTGCCCCTGTTTGCCCTGTTACGTTACTTACCAGTTGAGCTCCTCCGTTTGAACCGTCCAGCGTTAAGGCTCCTTGGTTTATTGTTGTTTCTCCTGTCCAGTTTGTTTGACCGCTTAGCGTTAGTGTTCCTGTTTCGTTTTTGGTTATGCTTCCGTTGCTCACATCAAAGTTACCGGCGTAGGTCAGGTTTTGAGTTTGGTTGATTGTCAGGTTTTTCCCTGCCAGGATTATGTTTCCTTCTGCCTGGCCTGAGAGGTTCTGGATTGTTGTGGTTGTTCCTGTTATGTTGCTTATGTCCAGTGTCCCATTATTTATTGTTACACTGTCGCTGGCTGCTATGTTGCCGTTTTGGTTAAGTTCTAATACTCCGCCGTTTATTGTTGTACTTCCTGTGTAACCGTTTATCTGGTCTAGTATTAGTGTGCCTGACCCATATTCTGTGAGGTCTTGTCCATTCCAGCCTGTTGCTGAGGCTGCTTCATTGTTTAGGGCTGTGTCGTCCAGTTCGAAGCTGCTACCGCCTGCAAGGGTAAAGTTTCCGTTTCCTGTTACTGTTCCGCTTGTCCAGGTTAGTTCATACCCTACGAGGTAGTCATTGCCATCCGCGCTTTTTTCACCTCCCGCCAGGAGATAGTCTACCGGTGATGACCCCGCTCCGGTTACTGCGGTGAAATCCCCTGTTATTCCGTTTGATGCGGAACCTGTAGTGTGTATGATGACATAGTCGATGCCGACTATCTGGCTGGATTTTGTCGGGGTTGTAGCGCTGTATCCTGATATGTTTAATGTTCCGTTTATGTTTGCGCTTAATGCTGTTATTACCGGGCTTGTCCCTTTTGTGATATCAAGGGTAGAGTTTGCGTCCTGAATGAATTCTCCTCCTACGTTAAGGGTGCTGGTTGCCCCTGTTATGCTTGTTGTGGCGTTGGCTTGTGTTTCGTAGTTACCTGTTACGTTAAATACTCCTGCTTGGGTGAAGGTTAAGCCTCCTGCTTGGACAAGTACGCTCCCCTGGGTTGAGCCTGCTCCGCTTAGGGTGGTTGTGCCTGTTCCACTTTGTGCCAGCGATCCTGTCCCGCTTAGTGTACCTGCGTAGGTGTATGTATTACTTCTGTCAAAGTTGAGGGTTCCGTTGTTTGTTATGTTGCCTGCTATTGTCCCTGTTGTGGTGTTGTTTCCTATTTGTAAGGTGGCTCCTGTATCTACCGTTGACCCTCCTGTTCCGGTGTTTGTTCCTGTAAGGATTATGGTGCCGGCGGCTACTGTTGTCCCTCCACTGTAGTTGTTGGTGCCGGCTAATAGCAGGGTGCCTGTATCAGTTTTTGTGAGAGAGCCGGCGCCACTTATGTTTCCGTTCATGGTGAGGGTGGTACCACTATCTACATCAAAGGTGCCTCCTCCGGCGTTTAGAGTCGTTGCACGGTTAGATGTGATGTCGGCTGTTGTGTTAAGTGTACCGCCATTGAAGCTGAGGATGCCTGCTGCTGCGCCGAGGTTATCGTCAGCTGAAATTTGTAAAGTGCCGGCGTTTATGTTTGTGCCACCACTGTAAGTGTTGACACCAGTGAGTGTTGTTGTGCCGCTGCCTATTTGATTTACTACCCCTGTACCGGAGATTACGCCATCTAAGGTAAGGGAGTCCGATCGATCAAAGGCGAGTATGCCATTGTCTGCTACATCGCCAACAATCGAGCCAGACGTACCACCATCACCCAGCTGTAGGGTACCGCCTGAAATGTTTGTGCCGCCGGTATAGGTATTGTCGGCGGTAAAAATTGTTGTACCTGCTTCCTGGTTTACCGTACCGGCGCCGCTTATAGCCGGGGCGAAGATATAGCCGGTAGACGTGTGATTGAATACGATATCGCCGGTGCCAGAGCCGAAAGTTACTGTGGGGGTATTGAGAGTACCTGGATCTACTGGTGTGCTACCGGTTGCTGCACCAATAATTATTTCGCCTGTGGAGCCGGTATCCTCGGCAACGGTGACACCGTCAGCTACAGAAACCACTCCGCTGTTTGCAATAGTCAAAGTCCCTTGTCCTTCACCACCTACAGCCAGACTGCCGCCAACAGTCCAGGTTGAATTAGGGTCAGTCACAGTTACAGTGCCTGTACTCTCCGGTGATCCGCCAATATAGGAGGTATTGTCAAAATTGGGATCGGGATTACCCGGAGCCCCGCTTACGACTGTACCGCCATTAGAAATAGTCAGCGTGCCATTCCCCGCAACAAGGTTTACATACTCAGAGCCATCACCATTAATATCATAATTGGTAGGATCAAAAAGGTAGTTTTCAATATAGAATTGGATAGTCTCGGGCGACAGACCGCCGATTACCAGAGGGTTGTAGCTGGTCAGTATGGAGCCTGGCCCTGATACTATGACCTGACCGTTGGAGCCGGATCCATATCCTATGGTATCAGTTGAGGTCAGAAAACTTGATTCGCCAGGAGTAGTTGGCATCTGTAACGTTCCGGCATTAACTATACCTCCGTTCAAAACGCTCAAGGTTCCGTTGGCAGTATCACCTGCAGTAAAGTAGTTTCCTATGTTCATTGTCGCATTGTCTACGGTAACAGTTCCAACGCTGCCTGTGTTGCCGGCGATGTCCAGATAATAATCCATTGACACTGATGCTCCGGCTGAAACATTAACTATTCCAACTGAGTTAACCCCGGCGGCAACTAACATCATGCCATTATAATCAAGCCCACCATTTGTACTTGTAATATTCAAGGTTGAGCCGGTACCGGTTATTGAAAGATAGCCGTTCGTGTTATCGGCATAGGCCACGGCCATATATCGGGTAAGCGTAAGTGAGCCGCCATCTTGTATCGTTAGCGTCACCTCCTGGCCGGGGGTAGTTCCACCGGTGTCGCCGACTCGAACGAGATAGTCGGTTTCCGTTTCGCCATCAATTACCGGCTGATTGGCAGCCCCGTTTCCGATTACTGCCGTTGTGTCTTGACTGCCTCCAATACCCGGAACGGTACCGCTGCTCCAGTTTCCCGGGTCGTTCCAATCTGTGCTGTTAGTGCCTGTCCAAGCAGTATATAGGGCATGGGCATTGGTAGGAATGGTCATGGCAAACAAGCCGAAACAAAAGCAGGTTGAAAGCATTACTGTAACTGCCAGTTTTACTTTACTCTGTTTTGATTTACAGGTTTTGGTTATTTCAGCTACTGCTACCCATGTGCCAAGTGTTTCATTCCAGATCGTTTTGAATATTTTGTTCATTGTTTCCTCATTCCTTTCTTTTATATAATTGAAGTGAAGGTTGTAAATTTTGTTTAATTTTCACTTGTAACACTTGAAAAAGTCAATTAAATTTATTTTCAACGTTGAAACAATTTAATTCTATTCCTTAGACAATGGTGGAGAATTTGTTGGCGATGAGATGTAAATTATTGTTTGATTATATGAATTCTAGGAAGGTTATGTAATAGTTATATTATTATGATATATGATTATAATTATCTGCTAGTTCAGGTATTGCCTTGGCTGACGTAAATTATGCCATGAGGAAAAGGGTTAAGGTATGATTGCCTAATCGTATTAAGAAGGGGAGCATTAAGTAACAAATTAGAATGGGAAAATCTTGCTACCCTTCGCTTCAACGAAGGGTAGCAAAAAGCGGAAGCCGGAAGATTGCTTAAAATGGTATGTCATCATCAGGGTTAAACGCAGGCTCTTCATATTCAGCTGTAGGTTCTCCGCTATCTCTACTGCCAGATGGACGCCCGCTATTATCACCTCTTGATCCTACAAACTGCATTTTGTCACCTACTATCTCCGTCGTGTAGCGATCACGCCCATCTTTATCCTGCCATTTACGGGTTTGCAAACGTCCTTCTATAAATACTGAACGCCCTTTTGCCAGATATTCTTTGGCTATTTCTGCTTGCCGTCCCCAAAGGACTATGTTATGCCACTCTGTCCGCTCTTCCATCTCACCGTTTCTGTTTTTAAATCTTTCGGTTGTGGCTATTGAAAAGCTTGCAACTGCCTGACCGGAGGTTGTGTAGCGTACTTCAGGGTCTTTTCCAAGATTACCTATAAGCAGAACTTTATTAAGACTTGCCATGGGAACTCCCTTTGATTCTGTTTAATTATTTTATGGGTGGAGTTTATAAAATAGAGGGTTCATTAGCAAGGAATTTTATTTATATGACCAAAAGCCAAAGTCATTTCATTCTTGCCAGATTTTTTAGTTGATATACTATCTATAATCTATATGGATAGCAAAAAAAGGTTCAATTCATTTTCTGAAGAGTTAAAACGGATTTTTGGCTGCCGTGTGCACAGGATTTCCATTGACGCGGGTTTTACCTGCCCTAACCGTGACGGTTCTCTTGGGAATAAGGGTTGCGTTTTCTGTAGTGAACGTGGAAGCGGCTCTTTCGCTATTGCTAGAGGGCAGGATGTTGCTACTCAGATTGAACTGGGTAAGGAGGTCATGGTCAGGAAGTATAAGGCCGAGAAGTTTATTGCTTATTTTCAGTCTTACTCTAATACTTATGCTCCTGTTAAGGAGCTTGACGCTCTCTATAGCGCGGCCCTTTCTGTTTCCGATGTTGTGGGGCTTATTGTTGGTACACGGCCTGACTGCCTTTCTCCTGATGTGCTTACTTTACTTTCCGATTATAACAGAAGGACAGAATTCTGGCTGGAGTTAGGGCTCCAGTCACCTTATGACAGAACTCTTGAGTTTATAGGTCGCGGCCATGATGTTAAAACGTTTGTTAATGCTGTTGGGAGCTTAAAACCTTATGGTATAAGAGTTTGCGTTCATATTATCCTTGGCCTTCCCGGAGAGAGCAGGGAAGAGATGCTGGCGACCGCTTCTTTTATTAATAGCCTGGGGATAGATGGGATAAAGATACATATGCTTCACATAAGCAGGGATACTCCCCTTGCGGAGCTTTATGAAAAGGGTGGTGTAAAGGTCTTTGAGCGCGATGAGTATGTTGACCTTGTTTGCGATTTTCTTGAGCGTTTGAATCCCAATATATTTATACATAGGCTTACAGGTGATGGAGGAAAGGATCTGATTGCTCCAAAGTGGTCTGCTGCAAAGTTTGAGGTGCTGAATGAGATTGATTGGGAGTTAGAAAGACGTAATACCATGCAGGGAGCTCTAATCAGGTTGTGACGCAGGCTTTTGGCCATATACGGCATCTGTAGAGGCGCACAGTGTGCGCCCGATAACACGGGCGGCAGATTGCCGCCTCTACGCCCCCATGACGTTCAACACCAGTTATTGCCTAATTATATAATTTATAAAGAAATGGACGTATGCGATATCATTTGTTAGCTCAGGTATTACCTCAGCTGACAGGAAAAACGGCGTAAAAAATAATTGCCTAATTATACAAAATAAATATAATTAGGCAATAAACCATTTACCTGATGATACAGATTTTTGCTTTCTTTCCGTCAAAAGGGCTTTCGATTTTTGTTCTCCGACAAGTCCGACTCGTAGGGGCGCGCATTGCGCGTCCGCTTTTTGGAATGCCTCAATGGGCATTCCCTACGAAAGACGCAGCCAACACAGCAGAAAGTGGAAGCCGTAAAGAGCTATTTTAGCTTGCTTAGCATCTCTTTTGCTTTTACCGCTTCTCCTGATTTTTGGTGTTTATCTATTATCTCTTTGAGAAGGAATTTCGCGCTTTTGCTATCTCCTATGGCATTGAAGGCTGTGGCCTGTTTTAACATTGCGGAGGGTACTTTCGGGCTTTTCGGGAAGTTTTTTATTACTGTCTGATATTCAAGAATGGCTTGATCCATGTTTTTGTCATTATACCATGAGTCTGCTATAGCGTAATGGACATCAGCAGTGAGTGGGCTCCCTGGATACTGTTTCAGGAATTCCGCGAATATATCCCTGGCTTTCGCGTTGGATCCTGCCTGCATAGTGTTTATACCTTGTTGGAAAAGACTTTCCGGTGTTTGCGCACGTTTTTCGAGCGCGTCAATTCTTGCTTTTAGTTGATCGTTACTCTGTTGTAAGGTAAGGAAGCGATCCTGTAGGGCTTGGATCTGTTGTTTTGTGTCCTGTTTTACCAGTTCAATATCTGCATCAGGTTTTTTTACGGCGTTTTCCAGATCATCAACTCTGCCTGCTAATGTTTTGATATCTACTTGCATATTATCCATGTTGGCCTGCAAGTCTGCGGCGCTTTTCAGCATGGTTTCTACTCTGTTGATTGTTTCAGTGGAATATTTTTTTGCGAATGCTTTTGAGTCATCGCTGACTGTAGTTACATTTTTATCTGTGGTTGCTATTTTTGCTCTTAAGTCATCAATATCCCATCTGACGCTCTGTATGTCACTCCTTGTTGCACACCCGTAGAAAAGAGGGAGCAGCAGGAGCGGTAACAAATATTTTATACGCATTTTAATCTCTCCTTATATAAAAAGGAGCCGCAAGCGGCCCCTTAATTTAGGTGCGGATCAAGAATAATTATTGTGCAACAAAATCAACACGTCTGTTTTTTGCCCATGCTTCTTCATTGGATGCGGGATCAACAGGTTTTTCTTTGCCGTAACTGATTACAGACATACGATTTGCAGGAACACCTAAGGTTATAAGATAGTTCATAGCGCTTTTTGCGCGCTTCTCGCCAAGAGCAAGATTGTATTCATCTGAGCCGCGCTCGTCTGTATGGCCTTCAAGTCTTACATTGCCATTGTACCTTTTTAACAGATATTGAGCGTTTTTATAAAGAATATCCCTGGCTGCCTGGCTTAATATATAGGAATCAAATTCAAAATGAATTGTCTGTAAAGAGAGCTCATTCTGATTTTTAGCAGTTTCCGAGCCGGTTCCTGGAGCTTCTTCTTTTATATCAGCAGAGCTGACTGTTTCTTCATTAACATTTGATTTACCAAGTCCGTTATTTCCATTGTTATTTTCCGATGCCGGTTTTACAACTGAGGTGGAGCTTGAAGAATCAATTCCGTTATCACTGCTTGTAGCAACCTGTTTTGGACAACCGCTTAACAATAGTGTCGCAGAGCATAAAAATATCAATAATCCTATGATACGTTTACTCATTTAATTCATCTCCTGTTTTTTCAAAGTTACAGTAATCTAAAACTGCATATAATGGTAATATATACCATAATCAAAAAAATACTACAACGAAGCAAGGGTTATTTATAAGGCTTTATTTTAAGGGCATCTGTAGGTAATTGCGGCAAATTTCTTCTATTTGTTGTTTAAGCCCAGCTATATCTCCATTATTATCAATTATTATCTTTCCATATTTAATTTTTTCTTCCATTGGCATCTGGGAAGAGAGCCTCATCTCCGCTTCTGCTATAGAGAGGTTATCTCTTGATACAAGGCGTTTTAACTGTGTTTTTTTGTTGACATATACAACCCAGATTTCGTCCATATTTTTATATATTCCTGCTTCAATAAGAAGCGGAGCCATATAAACCGCTACAGGTTTCCCACTGTCTTCCAATTCATGGAGTTTTTCTGAGGCAAGAGAAGCTATTGCCGGGTGTAGTATGCTTTCAAGCGTTTTCCGTCTTTCCTGATCCCCGAAAATTATGCCTGCAAGAGCTTTTCTGTTAAGTGTTTCGTCATTATTAAGTATATCATTCCCAAACTCTGCAATAATACGATTCAGGCAGGGACTCCCGGGTTGTACTACTTCCCGTGAAAGTTCGTCCGCATCTATTACCGGGATTCCGGCAGTTTGCAACATTTCTGCCACGGTGCTCTTGCCTGACGCGATTCCTCCTGTTAGCCCTATTTTTTTCATCTCTTATCTCTCAAACTTCTATTTCTTTAAATTTTAAATTTGCCATTTTCAATAAGTACTTTTCTTGAGTTATCTCCCATAATGGCAGTTAGAGTTGGATTATAAAATACATAATCTTCGTGGAACGGTGTAGTAACACTACCTCCGAATCCTGAGTTGTCACCAAATGCTATATGAATTGTTCCCATAATTTTCTCAGCTTCAAGAACATTGTCCGGTCTTGTTGCTTTATCGTTTGTTCCTATTCCCAGCTCTGCAATATTACGATTTTTCCTGCTTTCATCAAATTTTGATTGAAGCCACTTCTTATGAGGTTCATCACCGGCTATTTCCGTTACTTCTCCATTTTTAACTGTCAGGGTCAGAGGCGTTTCCAGGGAACGTGTAGGCCCATGTTCAAGAACAAGTACTCCTGCTGCTGTCCCCTCCATAGGTGCAAAATAAACTTCTCCTGCCGGTAAGTTACCGAAACTGCCGGGGATTGTCAAAATCCCGTCGTCAGGCTCGGCAAACCTCCCTTCTTTGCTCACTGTTATTGATGTGCCATTTGGAGTTGTTACAGAGATTTTCAGAGCGCGATTGACTGCTTCAGAAAGGGTTCTGCTCCTCTCTGAAAGAGCATACCAGTCAACCGTCATTGAAGTGAAGAACATATCAGGATCAAAATGTGGCAAACTTGCGAAGCGGCTTCCGCTAAGGTTTGCGAGTTTCCTGAAGCTGGTGTGGCTTGTGGAGTTATTAGACATTGCAATTACAATGTTTGCCACATCTTCCTTTTTTGAGAGAATGATTTTTGCGGCATTTTCAAAGTCATTTTTATCTGCTGTTTTTGTCAAAAGTTTGCTGAGGATTTTAATATTTCTAAGCCCATCAACTATTTTGTCACCAAAAACTGCTCTCCATAACTTTTCAGGAGGTTCCGTCCCTGATGCTTCTGTAGCCGGAAAATCAGTGAAGGTTGCGTTTCCATATGTTGCTGAGGCGAAATCCGCCAAATCTTTAGCTGTTTTAGAAAGTCTTTCTCGCCGGCTCTTTTCAGAAGAACATATTTTTTCTTCATCTCTTATTTTGTCACTAAAAACGACAATACTCTCTTTAGGTTTAATTCCCATGTTAATCTCAAATAAATCAGAGAAGGCTTTATTTATATTATTCATTTATTTACTCCTGAAAATTTACTTACTTAGATGCGTGATTGTCTTCATATATCAGAGTAGTTAAACTGAAGCAATGAATCTGCTTGTAACATACGAATTTTTCCTTGATTTGCAACTTAATACTGTGTTAAAACTCTGCATATTGTATACAAAGACTCAAAAAAATTTATCCAATAAAAGTAAATAGTTAGCTGATCTAGGTTTTTCATTATTTCTGGATTGCTGTGGAGGCGATAAGTGGCGCAGGTACTCTTTTCCAGCTGGGGGAGAAATATTGTTGATAACCGTAACGCAGGGGAGATAAAGGACGTTCCCTTAAGATTGCCCATTGCTCATGATGGCGAGAACCTAATGGCTGCATTTATGGGGTGGGACGGGATTATCCTTTTTGACAAAGATGTAGACATTCCCCGAATGGCAGCAGAGTACATGAAGAGGGTTCAAACCCTTTATTGCTGCGGTAAATGTACTCCCGGTAAAAAAGGGACTAAAGTTCTTTCTGATCTCCTGGAAGCAATTGTTAATGGCCAGGCAGACGAGAAGGCTCTTGAAACTTTTCCTGATCTTACCGAACTTCTGCAAAACTGTAAATGTACCTTATGCCAGAGTTCAACCGTACCTGTTCTTGACGCGGTGAAATATTTCAGAGATGATTTTCTGGCATATATTAACGGGTCTAGCCAAGGGCGTAAAGACAGGCGTTTTATTCATAAATATACAGCTCCGTGCCAGGATAAATGCCCGGCTCATATTGATATTCCGGCATATGTTGAGGCAATAAAAGAGTATCGGTTTGATGAGTCTCTGGAAGTTATACGTGAGAGCATGCCGCTTCCTTCAGTTTGCGGCCGTGTCTGTCCTCACCCATGCGAAACAGCATGCCGCAGGAAAAATGTTGATGAACCTGTCAGTATCATGACTCTGAAACGTTCTGCTTCCGATTATGAATGGCAGCATCATGCAGCGCCTCCAATGCTACCGAAATCAAAGAAAAATAAGACAGTCGCAATTGTGGGAGCCGGTCCTGCCGGGCTTACAGCGGCATATTATCTGGCTCTTGAAGGATATCCCTGTACCATTTATGAAGCCCTTCCGGACGGCTATGGCGGTGGAATGATAGCTGTCGGTATTCCTGCTTATCGTATGCCCAGAAAGACTCTTCAGCGTGATATAGATATAATCGCTTCAATGGGAGTTGAGATTATATACGACAAGAGAATTGGTACCGATCTTCCTCTTCTTGAGCTTAAAGAGAAATATGACGCGGTTCTCCTTGCACCGGGTGCCCATCGTTCCAAACCTATGGGGGTTGAGGGAGAGGATAAAGGATATAAAGGTTTCTTAAAAGGTGGGATTGATTTCCTCAGAGAAGCTTATATGGGACAACCTACAGGTATGGGTAAGAAAGTCGTTGTTGTAGGTGGTGGAAATACGGCGATTGACTGTGTACGTGTTGCTTTAAGGGAAGGGGCTGAGGCTTCATATCTGCTTTACAGACGTTCCCGTAAGGAAATGCCTGCTGATTCATGGGAAGTTGACGGAGCGGAAGAAGAAGGGGTACAGTTTGAGTTTCAGGTACTTCCTACAAAAATACTCGTTGATGGAAATGAGCAGGTTACCGGCGTTGAGTGCCTGAGAATGGCTCTTGGCGAGCCAGACGCCTCAGGAAGACGCAGACCTGAGCCTGTGGCAGGGAGTGAATTTGTTGTTGAATGTGATACGGTAATTCCGGCAATCGGTCAGGATCCTGAACTTAATTTTATTCCCCATGATTGCGGCATAGATATAACAAAGTGGAATACGGTTGTTACGCAATATGTTCCTTTAAAAGGGGCTGATGGTAAAGGTCTTAAAGATGGTATGGGAAATGAATTAGCCCGGATCCTTATGACAGATATGGAAGGCGTTTTTGCCAGCGGCGACGCGGAAATAGGGCCTCTTACTGTTGTGGCATGCGTAGGAAACGGACACCGTGCGGCCAAAGTAATTCAAAGGTGGCTGGAAGAAGGTAAAGCATATATTACCGATGAAGAGCTTATGGAAGATATACTTACTTATCTCCCTGTCTATGATAAAGATGAGAAGGTGGCATGGCTCGACTCAGGTAAGCGGGCTCATCAAGCTGAAATACATGGTAAAGAGCGGGCTTCAAAAGGGAATTATAACGAAGTTGAACTCGGCTTTAAAAATAAGCAGGCTGTAGGAGAGGCAGAGCGTTGTCTAAGGTGTTACAGAGTGGCAATGATAGCAGTGTGATGTTATTGAATAACTAAAATAGTTTGCCAGTTAAGTATATGTAATTTCGAGGAGCGGCTTTTATATGGTCAGTTTGAAAATAGACGGTAAGGAAATCAGTGTTTCACCGGAAAGCACAATTTTGGAAGCAGCAAACCAGTTAGGTATACAGATACCGACTCTTTGTTGGCTTCAGAAGGTCTCCCCAACAGGAGCCTGCCGTATATGCGCCGTTGAAGTTGAAGGGGTTGACCGACCCATGACTGCCTGTAATACCCTTGTTAAAGAAGGGATAAATGTAACGACTCAGTCTGAAAAACTGGCTCAGATACGTTATAAAATTATGGAACTCTTATTGGTTAACCACCCTCTGGATTGCCCTGTGTGCGATGCTGGCGGTGAGTGCGACCTTCAGGATTCCTGCCATGCCCTTGGAATTGAAAAGCATGATTACCGCGCAGACCCTAAACGTATCAAAATTCGGTATGACTGGAAATTGTTAGAGAGCGATCCTAACCGATGCATACTTTGTGAAAAGTGTGTGAAAGTTGACCATGAAATTGTAGGCTGCAATGCTATCAGAGTGGTTAATAAGGGCGAAGACGCTATCATAGACACGATTGATGGTGAGCCCCTTGATTGCGAATTTTGCGGAAACTGTATTGCCGCATGTCCTACAGGGACTCTTATCAGCAAGCCTTTTAAATTTAAAGGCCGTCCCTGGGTTTTTGACATAACAAAGAGTGTTTGCGGGTTTTGTAGTTCAGGCTGCCAGATAGAGTACCATTCAGCTGACGGTATTGTAGAACGTGTAACCAGTGATGATTCCGGTTTCAATGAAGGTAACCTCTGTATCAGCGGACGTTTTGGCTATTCAATGTTTAATTCTGACAAGAGATTGACCACTCCCCTACTTAATCAGCAGCCAACAACATGGGATAATGCCATTAATACGGCGGTGGACAAACTAAAAGAGATTGGCGCCGAAAGAGTAGCTGCTATTGCCTCTCCGCGTCTGACAAATGAAGAAAATTTCCTCTTTGCAAAACTGATAAAAGGAGCTATTGGTTCTCCGAACATAGATTCAGAAGCTCGTTTTGGTTTTGCTCCGGCAATATGCCAGATTAAAAATCAACTTGGTTTCATAGGTTCCAGCGGGACTATAGATAAAATTGATAATGCGGACGCGGTTCTTGTATTAGGCAGTGACGCAGAGTCTACAGGAGTTGATTACCGTGTTATTAAAGCAGCGGTTAAGAATGATGCTGCTCTTGTTGTGGCGAATATGCGTTCTGTTAAACTTGTAAAGTTTGCCAACACTCATCTTCAGTATAAACCGGGTGGGGAAGTCGCTCTTCTTAACGGCCTTGCTAAAGCCCTTATTGAAAAAGGGTGCAGTTCTGAAGCTGAAGGTTTTGAAGGGTTCAAAGCCTCATTAGAAGCTGTTTCTATTGGTGAACTCGCTTCAAAAGCTGGTGTTGCTGAAGCCTGTTTAAGAGAAGCGGCAGCTCTTCTTGCGGGTAAAAAGAATCCGGCTGTTATTTTAGGCGGCGATATTATGAGAAGCGTCAACGCTTCAGACGCTGTAACCGGAGTTTTAAATATTGCTCTATTGCTTGGGGCTATTGGTAAAGATGCAGGTGGGCTGTTTCCTGTTGATGAGAAGAATAACACCCTTGGTATGCTGGAGATGGGAGCGGTTCCCGGAGAGAATGGAAAAGATTTATGGGGAATTATTGAGGGGATAGAAAAGGGCAGCATAAAGGCGCTTTATATCGCGGATTCCAATCCTGTCGGTTCTTTCCCGGATAGCAACAGAATTAGGAATGCTTTAGAGAAACTGGATCTTTTGATTGTACAGGATATTAACAGTACGGAGACTACTAAACTTGCCCATATTGTTTTCCCCGGAGCGGCAGCTTCAGAGAAAAACGGTACTTTTACAACACCGGACGGGCGGGTTCAGGCAGTTCAACAGGCGGTTTTACCTCCAGGTTCTGCCCGTACTGATATAGAAATTTTTGCAGACCTTTATAAGGCCTTAGGTAAAAGAGGTGAATCTGAAACTCTTGAATCTGTTACATCAGAGATAGAGAAAACGAATCCTTGTTATGGCTCAGGACCAGGAAGCAATGACTCAATAAAACCGAAATTTATTTCTGTTACGGCTAAGGAAGCAAGTAGCGAAGGTCTGAAGCTTCTTGTCGGGCCGATTCTTTATCATAACGGTACATCAACATTGAACTCTGAAAACAATCTTGTTGTGGCTCCGGACGGGTATATAATGATTAACCCTGATGATGCACAGACTTTTGGTATTTCGAAAGATATGCCGGTTACGGTAAGCGGTGGCG
>WQYY01000012.1 GCA_009780995.1 Desulfuromonadales bacterium | reverse complement strand
TTATGGCGACAATGTCTCCGTTTTTAATAACATTGCTTATGTTACAACTATTCATAAGCTTTGTTATTTTATCAAAAAGGTTTTCCTGAAGATTTGTACGCATATTTGCAAAATATACTTTACTGACCATTTGTGACTCCTTTATTGTAACCTGTATATATATTATATTCCTCTCACTTAGCATAGTGACTACACTTTTTCAATATTATAATTAGGTAAGTTTCTGTTGCTTATAAATGTAAATATGTTATTTACATAATTATTTTTGGCACAGAGTGGATAAAGGGGAGAACTTTTATGCCAACCGAAAAACAGGAAAGAGATCTCTGGATACTTGGCCTTGGTAAAAGGCTTGAGAGAGGGGCAATCATATGCAGTTATCTGGCTGAAGGAGGATACAGGATCCGTACAGCCAGTATGCCTGAATTTGAACAGTTTCCTCATCCTTTTGGGATAATTCTTGATATATCACCACATTCAGATGATGGATGGGGTATTCTTCTCCGGCTTAAAGAAAATCCTGAAACTTGGAATATACCGATACTTCCCGTATTTCTGGGGCTGAATGGTACAATAGGCGGTGTATTTCCTATTGCCGGATTTTTTATGCTTCCCATTGATGGGGAACACTTTCTGGAGAGACTTACAGTTATGGGATTTGTTGAAGACGCAGAGGTCTATGACCTGCAATCTCTTCTTGTAACACGCAGGGGTGATATGGCTGTTCGAGACGCTATATTTGAAGCGGGATTCACTCCGATAGAAGCATATACAGGTAAAGAGGCTCTAGCTCTTGCTATTACAGCCCGTCCTTATATGGCGTTTACATCGTATATGTTACCGGATTTTTCTGCTTTCGAACTTGTGGAGCGTTTTAGAATCTACCCTCAGATAAAAAACATGCCGGTATTTGTTCTTCTGAAAGAGACGATGAAGGAAGGAGAACGTCAGGCAATGAGCAGAAATGTAGAATACCTTGTTAGGAAGAAAGAGTTGTCGAAGGATGAGTTTTTATCATACTTCCGCAATCGTTGAATACATGTGACGCGGGCTTTTGGCCGTATCTGAAATAGTGTGGAGTGTGAAGAGTGGAGTGTGGAGTTAAATTCCCCTCTGTGGAGGGGTGCCCGAAGGGTGGGGTGGTTTGGGCGCGATAAATCGCGCCCCTACGCCATTGCCTACGACTCCTTACTCATCTGAAGCCAGTATATTCCAAACATTGCCTAATTATATGATTTATAAATAAACCGGTATATGCGATACTATCTATTAGCTCAGGTATTACCTCAGCTAACAGTAATAATGGCATAAAAAATAATTGCCTAATTGTATAAAATAAATATAATTAGGCAATAAATTATCTTACCTAATGGCACAGGATTTTGGATCATAGACAAATCCAATGTGGAGTGTGGAATGATAATTAACTCCACTCTTCACACTCCAAACTCCACACTAATTTCAGATATGATCAGAAGCCGATGTCATATAATAATCATAAAGCCTTTGTAATGGAAAAAACTCCCCTTAAAATCGGCAGCCTCCTATTAAAGAACAATCTTTTCCTGGCTCCTATGGCTGGCATAACAAATTATCCTATGCGGCTTTTGGCAAGAGATGAAGGTACGTCTTTATGCTATACTGAGATGGTAAGCGTAAATGGTCTTGTAAGAGACGGTAAGAAAAGTTTTGCAATTATGGAGTCGCCGGAGGAGGACAGGCCGCTAGGAATACAGCTATTTGGAGACGATCCGGTTCTGTTTGCCGAGGGAGCAAGGCTTTCTGAAAGCTACGGAAATCTTATTGATATTAATATGGGATGTCCTGTCAAAAAGGTTGTTAATAGCGGCGCCGGAAGCGCTCTGTTACAGAATCCACTGAAAATAAAAGCAATTATAAAGGCTGTAAGAAGCGCAACATCTCTGCCATTAACCATAAAAATAAGGAGCGGGTGGAGCTCAGAAAATCTTAACTACCTTGAAGTCGGCAAAATTGCGGAGGAAGAGGGGGCTGATGCGGTTACTTTGCACCCCAGAACAAAAACTCAGATGTTTGAAGGAAAAGCTGATTGGGCACATATAAAACTTCTTAAGGAGCGATTATCAATACCTGTCATTGGTAGCGGCGATCTTTTCAGTTCTGGAGATGTAACTGCGATGCTGAATTATACAGGATGTGACGGGGTGATGATTGCCAGGGGCGCGATGGGGAATCCATGGATATTCAGCGAAACAATATCTCTTTTGAAAGGGGAGCAGCCTGTTTCGCCCACGAAACACCAGCGCCTTTCAGTTGCCCTTAAGCATATTAGCCTTTTAACAGCGGCTTTAGGAGAAAAAGTTGCCCTCAGAGAGATGAGAAAACATCTTTCATGGTACGCGAAAGGTCTTTCCGGAGCGGCCAGGTTTCGTGAACGGATTAACGGAATTGAAGAAATGCCTGTTGTTATAGAGGTATTAAAGGAATTTTTTACCTGATATGAAGAGTTTAAAAGAAACTTTTTTCCGGAATATAGTTAACAACATTAATGATGGGGTCATTATAGTTGATAGTAACAGGCTTTTACTTTATATGAACCCTTACGGAGAGGAGCTGATTGGCCTTTCCGCTACATTGTCTATTGGTAAGCCCATAGATTCTCTTTTTCATGAGAATAAAGAACTTCTTAAAACAGTCAATAAAGGTATGAACAGCGACAGGATCATTTTAAGCCATGAAGTTGTTAAGCTGCGTAAAACCGGTTGCCGGATAAATATAAATACGACTCCTCTTCTCCTGGATAACGGAAAGCGAGAAGGGACGATTATTATACTGCGTGATATCTCAAGAGTTACCGGGCTTGAAGATGTTTCCGATGAAAAAGAAGGGATATATCCGCTGGAAACGATAGCCGCCATGCTGGCTCATGAGATAAAAAATCCACTTGGCGGGATAAGAGGAGCTGCTCAGCTCCTTGCTATGGAGCTTGGAGATAAGAAAGATTTTGCGGTCTATACTGATATGGTTATTAAAGAGGTTGACAGAATAAACCGCATTGTTGAAGAATTACTTGATGTAGCCTCTCCTCCTTTTCTCAAAATGAAAGAGGTCAATCTCCATGCTTTGCTGGCAGATATACTGCTGCTTCAGGAGAGCGCAGTGGGAGATGATATAAAGTTTCACAGGGAGATGGATCCTAGTATTCCGTTAATGCTAGGAGATGAAGAGAGGCTCAAGCAGCTTTTCCTGAATCTGATCAAAAATGCTGTTGAAGCTCTCCCCCAGGGGGGCACTATAGGTGTTTCAAACCGCGTTCTGCAAGATTACAGAATATCCGGCTCAGAAGAGAAATCTTCAAAAATGGTAATAGTAGAAATAACTGATAATGGTGTGGGAATCCCAAAAGAGGAGCTTGAACGGATATTTAGGCCATATTACACGTTAAAGAGTAATGGCACTGGTCTTGGCCTGGCTATATGCCATAAAATAGTTGTAGAACATTCGGGAAGCATAAAGGTCAGATCGGGTGAAGGGGAGACTAAATTTACTGTTATTCTTCCGACTTCGTGACACAGGCTTTTGGCTTGATTCAGTGTGGAGTTTGTAGTGTGGAGAGTGGAGTTGTAGGGTTGTCATTGCAGGCCTGACCCGCACCTACTATTAAGAGATTGCGGGTCAAGCCCGCAATGACGTATAAAGAAAAAGGTTTTTGTAGGGGCGCACAGTGTGCGCCCGAACCACCCGGCCCTTCAGGCACCCCTCCATAGAGGAGAATACACGGGTCGTCGGGGACGCCGACCACTACAATAAATGCCGTATGCCGCAAAATGTTCCGTCGTAACCGTAGGGGCGGCAATCTGCCGCCCGTCTTGTTCTCGGGATGCCCAGGTGTGTGTCCCCTACATTGAGCAATACGCGACAAAGGCAACACAGCATATGCCCAAAAGCAGTAACCACTAAGAGGTATAAATAGAGTGATAAAACGGATATTAGTCGCAGACGACGAAGAAAGTATTCGATTCGTACTTTCAAAAGCTCTTCGGAAAAGCGGGTACAGTGTTGATCTGGCAGATAACGGCGGGAAAGCCCTTGAACTCCTTGATAGCAAGAATTACGATCTGGCCATTCTTGATATAAAAATGCCGGAATTGTCTGGCCTTGATATCCTTGACAGAGTAAAAGAGGTAAATCCTGATCTTCTGGTAATTATCATGACAGCAGAAGCTAATATGAAAAATGCTGTAGAAGCGATGAAACGCGGCGCATATGATTATCTTACAAAACCTTTTGATCTTGAAGCCCTTGATGCGATTCTTGAAAGGGCGCTGCGGGCAAAGGAGATGACTCTTCAGGTAGAAGCTCTCAGGGAGCAGTTAGGAGACAGGTATCTTTTGGAAAGAGGTATTGTAGGGAACTCTTCCGCCATGAGTGAGGTATATAAAACAATAGGCAAAGTCGCTCCCAGCGATATGACTGTACTCATACAAGGGGAGTCAGGCACAGGCAAGGAGCTTATTGCTCGAGCCATACATTACAATTCAAAGCGGCTTATAAAGCCGTTTATAACTGTGAACTGCGCGGCAATACCAAAAGATCTGCTGGAGAGCGAGCTTTTTGGCCATGAACGGGGAGCGTTTACAGGGGCAACCCAGCGTAAAGTCGGCAAATTTGAACAGGCTGATGAAGGAACGATCTTTCTGGATGAAATAGGTGATATGCCTCTTGATCTCCAGGCAAAGATACTTCGTGTGCTGCAGGAGCGCGAGATCACCCGTGTTGGCGGGGATAAAAGCATATCTGTTAACGTCAGGATCATAGCCGCCACAAATCAGGACATTAAGGAATTGGTTGATGAGAGAAGGTTCAGAGAAGACCTTTTTTACAGGCTTAATGTGATACCGATTACTCTTCTTCCGTTAAGGGAGAGAAGAGATGATATCCCGCTTCTGGCGGATCATTTTATTAAATCTACCTGTGCGGAGCTTTGTATTTCCGGAAAGTCATTTGACAGGAAAGCTATAGAGCTCCTGGAAAAGCATTCCTGGCCGGGTAATGTGCGGGAGCTGGAGAATAGCATAAAACGGGCTGTAATACTCTCCCCTGATCCTGTGCTAACAGTTGGGGATTTTCCTGATGCGGCAAATGAAAAGTGTTCATTAAGTAAAGATGGTAAGGAATACTCTTTGGAAGCCATTGTCGATATGAAGCTTCGCGCGTCCCTTTGCGGCGTGGCAAAAATGGAGCATGGCGATATTTATGATATGGTAATTGCCCAGGTAGAGAGACCGCTTATAAGTTTTGTTCTGGAGCAGGCAAAAGGGAACCAACTTCGCGCTGCTGATATATTGGGGATAAACAGGAATACTTTAAGAAAGAAGATCCGTGAATTAGGTATAGAAACAGGTAAGCGGGAGAATAAAAAATCCAGGTAGAAATTGTAGATTGGTAAACTACCTGAGTATAGCGTATCTAACAATATCATTTACGCTTAGATGCCCTTTATTCCTGATAGGACAATATGGAGTGTGGAAGTTTTTCTACCAATATAATGTCCCGAATGAGACAGAAAATAAATCAGTCGGATATATGTGAGATCAGGTATAACCTGAGCTAACAGGTAAAAAAATTAATCAGTCGGCGCATGAATAACTTTCTAAAAAAGCTGCAAGCATCGAAAGAGGTATAATTGCGAAACGCGTCAGAACAAATATCTATAGTCCTAGTAGAACCGCAAGGTCCCGCGAATGTTGGTATGGTATGCAGGGCAATGAAAAATATGGGGCTTTCAAATTTGCGTCTTGTAAATCCATGCTCGCTTGAACACCCTGATGCGTTGAAATACGCGGTATCAGCAAAAGATATCCTTGAAAAAGCGGAAATATTCCCTTCCCTTGAAGCCGCAATAGCGGATTCTCCGATTTCTGTGGCGACAACAAGAAGGCATGGCAAGTACAGGCAGGAAATTATGACTCCTTCGGAAGTAGTTAAAGAAGCAGAGGGTTTGCTTTCCGGTAACCGCGCAGCTTTTGTATTTGGCAGAGAAGATAGCGGGCTTACCACAGAGGAAGTATCTATCTGTCGTTGGCTCTCTACAATAGACACATCACAAGAGTATGGCTCGTTAAATCTCGCTCAGGCAGTGCTTATATTTTGTTACGAAATATTTAACGGGATAAAAGCGGAGAATTGTAAGGAGAGCCGCATTCTCGCAAGCGGTGAAGAGATTGAATCAATGTTTGGTCAGATGGAGAAGACGCTTTTACGGATCGGTTTTCTGAACAAAGAAAATCCTGACCATATTATGCGCTCTTTAAGAAGGGTTCTTGCCAGAGCGGAGCTTGACCTTCGTGAAGTATCTATTTTCAGGGGAATGATGTCACAGATTGATTGGGCTACCAGTGACTTCAGAGGGAAAAAGGGGAAGAGTTGAATATAACCTGGCTTGGCATAGCGGCAGGGATACTTACGAGCTTTGCCGTCCTGCCTCAGCTTATAAAAACCTGGCATACAAAACATGCAGAAGACATATCCATATGGCAGCTGATTATGCTTGCGGCAGGGACTTTTTTATGGCTTATTTATGGAATAGTTATAAATGATCTGCCACTTAAGCTTGCGAATGGCTTTTCTTCGTTCTGCTATTTGCTGCTGATATGTATGAAGGTAGTTTATGATAAAAGAGCTGCTTCCTTATAATATTATGTGATGCAGGTTTTTGGCCATATGTGTCGTTGCCTTCGTTGCGCCTAGTTAACTGTAGGGGCGTGATTTATCACGCCCTCATTGGACGCGATAAATCGCGTCCCTACCCAAGACGCTTAGCTTATGGCTCAAAATCCTGTGTCATTATGTTTTTGCAAGGAGTTAAACCTGACGAAGGAGCGTAGAATGTAGGGGCGCACAGTGTGCGCCCGATAACACTCAGTCTAAGTCATATAAAAAAAGGAGGTAAGATGAAGAGATTAACAAAAATATTATTTCTGGTTCTTACAATAGGAATGTTGTCAGGATGCGGATATAACACAATGCAGGCAAATGAAGAAGCTGTTAAAGCGGCATGGGGAGATGTAGAGGCTACATATCAGCGCCGCGCTGATCTTATTCCAAATCTTGTAGAGGTTGTAAAAGGATATGCAAAACATGAGTCTGACACTCTTGTAGCGGTAACAGAGGCAAGAGCAAAAGTAGGCTCAATACAACTGTCTAAGGACGTAATGAACGATCCCCAGGCATTGCAGAAATTCCAGCAGGCACAGGGCGAGCTTTCCGGCGCTCTTTCAAGGCTTATGGTGGTTGTTGAAAAATACCCTGATCTTAAAGCCAATGAGAATTTCTTAGACCTGCAAAGCCAACTTGAAGGGACAGAAAACAGGATAAATGTAGCGAGAACCAGGTATAATCAAGCTGTTCAGACTTTTAATACAAGCATCCGTATTTTTCCCAATAGTATGACTAACTCTCTTTTGCTGCACTTAAAGCCAAAAGAGCCATTTAAGGCAGATGAAGGGGCGAAAGAAGCTCCAAAAGTGAAGTTTTAGGCTGAAATGATAGGGTATAAAATGTAGGGGCGACCGTCCCCGGTTGCCCCCAGTACACGGGCAGTCAAAGACCGCCCCTACATTGCCCGTAGGGCATTCATATCAGTAGAAATATCGTATATACCCAACACATAGCCCATAGGGCTTTAACGATTAATGTCCTACGGACAAAAAAATCTATATTTTTCTTTTTCTATTGATATTCAACGCCTATGGTGTATCCCTGCTGCCACGCGAATGACCAGAAGCCGAAGCCTTACTTATTGCCTAATTCTCTCTATAATTGTATTATTAGGCAATAATAGCTTGATCGATTTTTACATGCCTATATTTTTGTAAGCTGAGGTAATATCTGAGGCTATAAAAATATATGCTGTATGTTTGCCTGTTAATTTTATTGCCTGATTGTATTGTAACTCATAGGATTAGGCAATAAATATGGCAGGACAATCAGAGTGGCGTCTTCTATATTTAGTAAGAATTTGATTTTTATCCCCTCCGAGAAGCTAAAATAATATTTAGTAAATAAAGAGGAAAAGTTATGAATCGAATCAGTATTACTGCTGCAATAGCGGCAGGGATGTTTTTAGCCGGTTGTACCATCAGCGGAATTACTGGAGGGCAAAATCCTGTTTCCAATGTTGCTACTGGTCCAACTCTTGCGGCAAGTGCCGGTACCCATACCTATACAGGTGGTATTGCGCTCTCTGCGGCGGCGATTAACATGTTTGCAAAAATAGGCAAGCCAAAAGTTAAAAAAATATCTCCGGAATTAACAGATCATATACTTTCGTCCCCGTGGCTAACGACTGCAAAGGGTAAGTATGTTTGGAAACCAAAGCAGGGCAAAAACAAAGTTTTGATTACGGAAGCGACCGCTTCCCCTGTATCAATGGGATATACTATTGCATTTGGAGAAGGCAGTGCAAGGTTTATAGCCGGCGACTTTGGAGATGGCGGAGAAGAAGCTGTGAAGAAAAACCTTGACGCATGGGAACATGGCGGACTTGTAGTAGCTGAATATCATGGTTCACAAGGTGGCCAGACAATATACATTATTTCTAACAAAAACAAAGCGGGATATGCCATGACCGATACAGAGTGGGTTGAGAAAAAGGCTGAGTATCTCGGTAAGTAAAAATGCAACGTATAATTTTTGTTATTTTTTTTCTGGCATTACAACTGCCTGTTACAGCTTTTGTAAAGGAATTGAGAATATTAAGTCTCACCTATTCTATTAGAGAACAGGATGTTCCTAAAGAAGTCGAAAACAGAGCAAAGCCTATTGATTGGAGAAAAGTGATTTCAGCGGTTAAGTCAAATAAATACAGGCTGAAAGACAGTGTATATCTGCTCCGTACATCTATATTTGTAAGAAGTTGATTTTCTCCCTCCGAAAGGCTAAAATAATACATTAATAATTTCAATAAGTTACAATGTATACCGCATAAGGTTAAATTTTCCTTTTTTTCTTTACTAAAATTGGTGTAAAAAAGCACAATAGAAGTGGATATATTGGAGATAATTATTAGAATATCAGAGCCGGAGGGTAGCGGTAATGGGTGAGTGGATATTTATTCAGTTTATCTGTTTTGTTTCCATGCTTACAGGATACATTATGGAAAACGCTACATTACGTGATGTAGGAATTGGAGCCCTCTTTTTGTCAATCCTATTACCTGCTCTGATACAAGAGTACAAAGTTTATTCAAGAATAAAAAAATTAAATAAAGACGGAATTTCTGCTGACGGTGAGGTTGTTTGTATAGAGCGTAGCGGCAGTGTGAGCAGATATAAACAGGGAGTAAAGATAAAAGCCAGAATAATCTACCCTGACGGGAATATAGGCTTTGTTATAATAACAGAGAGTATCCCTGTAGTTTATCTTGTAAAATTTCTTTCAGGTTCTAAAATAAAATTGAAATTTGATAAAGATAACAGGAAAGATGTTGTACTGGATAATAGCTATAAAACCGGAACTATGTAGGTTTTATGGTTATGAACCAGGCGTTAAATATTAAGTTAATCCTTCCAGGTAGATTCTTTTATTTGTACCCGATCTAACAATATCAATCCACGTTGTATAAAACCCTAAAGCTCCACTAGGTGATTCTGCTTTATAAATGTACCATTGCGAAGCTCTTCCCAAGCTGTATCTAGCTCTTCCTGAGTGTTCATTACAATGGGGCCACCCCATGCTATAGGTTCTTTGAGAGGCTTACCCGCGAAAAACATAACTCTGACAGGGGCATTATTTGAATGAATGGAGATTTGATCTCCATCTCCTAAAGTTATTCCGATTTTCCCCTCTATTAAACTTTCTGCAACTGTGACCTGCCCGACAAGCGGGACTAAAAAGGCGTTTTCATCTTCCTGTACATGAATAGTAACTGTTTTATTTGGTTCCATATTTATATCAAGGATTGTGACAGGGTGATGGTGCGGAGATTTTGTCTGTTTTATTCCGTCATAAGCTCCGGCAATTACCCTTATTTGAGCTCCGTCTGTGATTACTAAAGGAAGGTCTTCCGATTTCATGTCAAGATAGATTGGTGTAGCCATTTTCTCCGCCTTTGCCAAATTAATCCAGAGCTGGAAGCCGAGCATTCTGGGACTTATTTGAGGCATCTCTTCATGTAATATACCACTTCCGGCAGCCATCCATTGATACTGGCCTGAGCGGATAGTTCCTATATTTCCGAGGCTGTCTTTATGGAGGATTTCTCCTTCAATAAGGTATGTTAAGGTTTCTATACCCCTGTGAGGGTGCAGTGGAAAGCCTTTTATATAGTCTTCCGGATTTGTGGAGTCGAACATATCCAGCAACAGGAAGGGGTCCATGTTAAAAGTGTCAGGACGCCAGTGCAGGCGGCGCATATGTACGCCAGCTCCGTCAGTTGTTGCTTTACCGGGATATGCCTGAAGGATTTTCCGCTCTTTCATATCATGTACTCCTTTTTCTGCTTTTTTGGATATTTTAAACTGTACCATGATAATATTGGATTTCAATAGCCAGGGGTGTTGTTTTAAGTTACGATTTTTATTCTCTTTTGTAACGGGCTTATAAGAAAAGCCCTGCTTTACCAAGCAGGGCTTTTCTTAAGAACATTTTGCATCGCAAATTATTTTAATACAGAAGGTGTTGCCTGATCTATTCTATCTGATGCGGCTTTTTTCGCGTTTGTAGTTCTGTTTTTTGCTCTTTGTTGCGCGTTTGTTCTGGCTGTATTTGCATTTTTTCTCGCGTTAGTCCTGGCTGTGTTTGCTCTTTGTTGTGCGTTCGTTCTAGCTGCATTTGCTTCTTGTCTTGCACTGGCTGCGGGGTTTATGTCTGTTATGTTATCTGCAAAACAGACCCCGGCAAATGAAACAGCGATAATAGCGGCAAAGATTGAAGATAGAATTTTTTTCATTTTGATTCTCCTTTTTATAAAGATTATATATTTTTCATATAATCGCAAATTAGTGCGAATTTTTCAAGTAGGTATGTCTCTTCCCTCATTTTATGATTATTTGATTATGTGACGCAGGCTTTTGGCCATATATTGCTCATTCAGTGTGAAGTGTGGAGAGTGAAGTGTGAAGTTTAATTCCACACTCCACACTACAAACTCCACACTCATGTCAGCTCTGATCCTTGTTAGGAAATGAGGTAGGAGGCAGAAAATAAAGATTCAGGGGTAGAGCATGTTTTAAAAGTACTTTTTATTGTTCATAATAGTATTATTCTGTTATATAAAAACATTTAACGCTGATAATTGTTTTATTGAGGCAGAGGAGATGATGGATATGTCAGTTGCTACCATAGAAGAGGCTATAGAGGATATCAAACAGGGTAAGATGGTTATCCTTGTTGATGATGAGGACAGGGAGAATGAAGGTGACCTTACTATGGCCGCTGAAATGGTCACTCCTGAGGCGATAAACTTCATGGTTCGTTTTGCCCGTGGTCTTATATGTCTTTCCCTCACTCCTGAAAAGTGTGATGAGCTTGATCTTCCTCCTATGGTGACTCATAATACCTCTTCCTTTGGTACTGCTTTTACCGTTTCTATTGAAGCAAAAAAAGGGGTTACTACCGGTATTTCCGCGGCAGACCGCGCTCAAACCATTCTTACTGCAGTTGCGGATAATGCAAAAGCTGAAGACCTTGCCCATCCCGGGCATATTTTTCCTATCAGGGCCAGAAAAGGAGGGGTTCTTGTACGTACAGGTCAGACCGAGGGTTCTGTTGATCTGGCAAGGCTTGCCGGCCTTAAACCTGCCGGTGTTATATGCGAAGTTATGAATGAAGATGGTACTATGTCCAGAATGCCGGAGTTAAAGGTTTTTGCTGCTGAGCATAATATTAAGGTATGTACTGTTGCGGATCTTGTGGCCTACAGGATGAAACATGAGTCTTTTGTACGCAGGGTAGTTGAAGCTTCTCTCCCTACAGAGTACGGCGATTTTACAGCGATTGCTTTTGAAAATGATGTTGATTCTCTTGAACATATTGCCCTTGTTAAAGGGGATGTAAAAGGTGATGAGCCTATACTTGTCCGTGTTCATTCTGAATGTATGACAGGAGATACTTTTGGAAGCTGTAGGTGCGACTGCGGAGAGCAACTCCATAGCGCGATGAAGATGATCAGCAGTGCGGGCCGTGGCGTTATTCTCTATATGCGTCAGGAAGGGAGAGGCATAGGCCTTGTTAATAAGCTTAAAGCTTATGCTTTGCAGGATATGGGTAGGGATACTGTTGAAGCTAATATTGAGCTCGGTTTTAAAGACGACCTGAGGGATTATGGGATTGGAGCGCAGATACTTGTTAATCTTGGGGTTAAGAATATAAGGCTTTTGACGAATAATCCCAAAAAGATAGTTGGGCTTGAAGGTTATGGTATGAATATTGTGGACAGGGTTCCTATAGAGGTTGAACCTACTGAGAAGAGCCTTAAATATCTTCAGACAAAACGTGATAAGATGGGGCATATTTTACATTTGGATAAGTAATATTTTATTTCTTTTCACCACAAGGGACACCGTAGGGAATGCCCAGTGGGCATTCCGAAAATCCGGACGGCCAATGGCCGCCCCTACGGGCTGTATTTTTTGTGTTCTTTGTGTAACCCTTGTGCTCTTTGTGGTTTATGCTTTTTTTGTATTTTTCGTGGTTTAGTCCGATGTTTGGTTTCTCTCTAAAATATAGTGCGAATAGGAGGAGTTATGCCAAGATTCATTGAAGGAAAACTCGACGCAAAAGGCCTTTCTTTTGGGATAGTTGTCGGAAGGTTTAATAGCTTTATTGCTGAAAGGTTGCTGGAAGGGGCGTTAGATGCTCTTGTACGGCATGGCGCTGATGACAAAAAAATTGATGTTGTCAGAATTCCAGGAGCTTTCGAAATACCGATGATAGCCCAGAAAATGGCGGCTGGTAAAAAGTATGACGCTGTTATCTGTCTTGGAGCTGTAATCCGTGGGGCAACACCGCATTTTGACTATGTAGCGGCTGAAGTTTCCAAAGGTGTAGCTCAGGTTTCCCTTAAAAGCGAAGTTCCTGTGATTTTCGGGGTTCTGACTACTGACAGTATTGAACAGGCTGTTGAGCGGGCAGGTACGAAAGCTGGTAATAAGGGATTTGACGCTGCTGTTACCGCGATTGAAGCTGCCAATGTTTTAAAGGTGCTCCGTTAGTGGGTATTCGCAGGGCAGGGCGTGAACATGCGCTTCAGATTCTGTATGGAATGGGCTTAAATCCGGCTTCTCCGGAAGAAGCCATAAGGCTTTTCTGGGAATCACACAAAGCGCCCGCTTCTGTAAGGAGCTTTGCGGATAGCCTTATTACAGGGGTTCTGGGTAATATGGAAAGGATTGATGCCGAGATTGCGGCAAAATCTCCTAATTGGTCCATAAGCCGTATGTCCAGAATTGATCTGGCTGTCCTTCGCATTGCGGTTTTTGAGCTTCTTTTTCGGGAAGATATACCTAAAAATGTTACAATTAATGAGGCGATAGAGATAGGGAAAGTTTTCGGCAGCGAAGATACGTCTGCCTTTGTAAATGGGATACTGGACGAAATTGCCAGGACTCTTCCGGGGAAATGATCCAGTATAAGTAGGAGAGGATGTAATGAAGGAAATCAATGTAGGACTGATCGGTTTTGGCACTGTAGGAAGCGGCGTTGTTAAGCTGTTACAGGAAAACAAAGACCTTATTTCCGATAAGCTTGGCGCGAAATTGATTTTAAAGAAAATAGCGGATATTGATACGACTACAGACCGTGGGGTTTATATTGAAGAGGGAGTTCTTATTTCTGATGCAAATGAGCTTCTCGCAGACCCTGAAATATCAATTATTATTGAGCTTATAGGTGGCTATGAGCCTGCTAAGAGTTTTGTACTTAAAGCAATAGCTAATGGAAAACATATTGTTACCGCTAATAAAGCTTTACTGGCTTTGCATGGTGATGAAATATTTACGGCTGCCCTGAACGGAGGAGTTGAGATCCTGTTTGAAGCGGCTGTTGGCGGTGGTATACCTGTCCTCGCTGCAATAAAGGGGAATATGGCTGCTAACAGGTTTACAACTGTTCTGGGAATACTTAACGGTACCTGTAACTATATACTTACAAAGATGGCAGATGAAAGGGCTGATTTTGACGATGTTCTGAAGGCCGCTCAGGAGCTTGGCTATGCGGAGGCAGACCCGACTTTTGATATTGAGGGAACTGATACTGCCCATAAACTGGCTCTTCTGCTTGCTCTTGCTTTTGGGAGTAAGATAAATTTCAGCAGGATATATACAGAAGGAATTACATCAATTGCCGCTATTGATATGGATTTTGCCCGCCAGCTTGGGTATAAGATAAAGCTTCTCGCTATAGGAAAGTGCGATGGGGAAAAGATAGAGGCAAGAGTTCATCCTACTATGCTACCTCTTAATTATCCACTGGCAGATGTGAAAGGCGCATTTAACGCGATTAGGCTTACAGGCGATTTTGTGGGCCCTGTGATGTTTTATGGCAGTGGCGCGGGTATGAAGCCCACTGCGAGCGCGGTTGTAGGTGATGTTATGGATATTGCCAGGAATATTGTTGCAGGAGTGGGAAACCGCGTAGCTCCTCTAGGTTTTATAAAGGACTCAGCAAAATCTCTTCCTATAATGGGCATAGGGGAGATAAGAAGCCGCTACTATATGCGTTTCGGAGTTACTGACCAACCTGGTGTCCTTGCCAGGATAGCGGGAGCCCTTGGCGAGCATAATATAAGTATAAAGAGCATGATCCAGCCCACAAAAACAGGTAATGCCGTTCCTATCGTCATAATTACCCATGAAGCGGCTGAAAAAGATGTGATCGCGGCTCTTGAAAAGATTGATGCTTTTGATATGGTGTTGGAGAAAAGTAATAGGATACGGATTGAGGATAACCTCGAGTAGCCAAATTACGGCTTCCGCTTTTTTACTTTAACCGCGAAAAGCGCGAAAAATACGAAAATAAAACACAAAACATGTAGGGGCGCACATTGTGCGCCCGTAAAAGAGCTATAATCGTAGGGGGCGGCGTCCTCGACGATCCGTAATACAGCAAATTGCCCAGTCGTAGTTGTAGTGGACGCACACTGGGCGTCCCGATATGAAACGCCATCCAATTATTGCCTAATTCTATAATTACGCAATGTGCCCTTGAATGATTTTTCAATGTCTTAATTCTTGTTAGCTGCTATTATACCTGAGCTCATAGGTTTTTATAGTATCTATCTGAACATTCAAAAAATTGCCTAATTCTCTATTAACAGTTTTATACGTATTCGATGACACAAGATTTTGAGCCATCGGCAAGTAGGGGCGCGATTTATCGCGCCCAATAGCGTACACATTTACATAAACAATTCCGATAAGGGCGTGATAAATCACGCCCCTACGGTTGAACGATATACGACGAAAGCAACATCGTAGCTGGCTATTAATCGAAGCCGTCTAAGGCAGCAACTCCCCAAATGTTTCTATAGAATTGAACTCCGCAGATGGTTTGGGCTTAAGAAGTGAGCTTGACCGACTTATAAAGAACAGATAGTTTATTCCGTATTCTCTGGCTGTGCTAAGGTTTGTTTCACTATCCTCCCCAAGCATGGTTCTTGCCGGATTATAATCAATCTTATTATTTAATCTTTTCCAAAAGGCCACATCTTCTTTTGGGATGTTAAGGTCGTGGGCTGATACTATTGTGTCAAAGTAAGGTGTTAAGCCAGTTTTCTCCATTTTTAAGTTAACTGTTTTTCCGTATGCGTTGGTAACAAGGTGTATTTTCTTTCTGTTTCTGCGAAGGAAAAGCAGGAAGTCAATTACAAAGGGGTGTACGGCTATCAGATGGTCAACTTCTCTTTTAAGTAGCGGTATATCCATTCCTAGCTGAGATGACCAGTAATCCAGGTCTGTCCAGTTAAGACTGTTTTCCTGGGATTTATACATGGCGTAAAGAGTTTCTTTGGTGGCAGCGAGAGGGGAGCTGTTTTTTTCGGCATACCTCATGGGAACATGTTCTAGCCAGAAGTAGTCATCAAACCTTCTGTCAAGAATAGTCCCGTCCATATCTAGCAGAACAGTGTCTATATTGTCCCAGCTAAATGGCATGTTTTTCTATATAAGCCCTTACCTTTTCTGGGTCAGCTGCCATCTTTTCAGATCTTTGAGGAAGGCTTTCCAGTTTTTTCAGTTGAGCAGGGATATCCGGTTCTCTGCCAATAGCCTGTTTTACTGCGTCTCCGAATTTAGCCGGGTGCGCGGTTGCCAGGCATATTATATCTTCTCCATCTTGCTTGGCTTTTATAGCGGCATTTACGCCTACAGCAGTATGAGGATCCAGGATATAACCTGTTTCTTTATAAAATAACGCGATGGTCTTCCTTGTTTCCGACTGAGTCACAGAAAGAGATAAAAAGTCTTTTTGTACTTGTGCCAGCTCTGCTTCGGAAAATTCCAGTTTTCCGGTTTTCCCGAAATTGTCAAAGGCTGCTTTAATTTTTTCAGGGCTTTCTCCGAAGAGATAGTAGAGATACCGCTCAAAATTGGAGGCTACCTGTATATCCATTGACGGGGAGATTGTAGAGACAACTTTTCCTATGGAGTAATCGCCGCTGTTTACCATTCGTGTAAGTATGTTGTTCTCGTTGGTGGCCAATATCAGCTTTTTAATTGGCAAGCCCATTCGCTTTGCTACATACCCTGCGAAGATATCACCGAAATTTCCTGTAGGTACTGAAAACAGAATTTCTTTTGAACTCTCTTTTGTTACTTTGAGCCATGCGTAGAAGTAGTAAACTACCTGTGCCAGCACCCTTGCCCAGTTTATTGAGTTTACAGCGCCAAGGGAATATTTCTTTTTAAATGGGATATCGCCGAACAGTTTTTTTACTATATTCTGGCAATGGTCAAAGGTCCCTTCAGCAGCTATGTTAAATACATTGCTGTCAGGGACTGTTGTCATCTGGAGTTCCTGAATCTTTGATGTTTTTCCGTGAGGGTGGAGAATAAAGATGTTTATATTCGCTTTTCCTCTTACTCCGTATATCGCTGCACTCCCTGTATCTCCTGATGTGGCTCCCAAAATGTTCATTTTTTCTCCGCTCTCTTTAAGGAGATAGGAGAAAAGATTGCCAAGGAGTTGCAAGGCAACATCTTTGAAGGCAAAGGTGGGGCCATGGAACAGTTCCAGAATATAGACGCCGTTTTTGCGGATTATTGGCGTTATCTCAGGGTTTTCAAAGGTGCTGTATGAGGCGTTTATTAACCTTTTAAGGTCATTTGGCGGGATATCGTCTGCAAATAGCGATATGATCTCAAAGGCCAGCTCCTGATAGCTTAAGTTCTGCCATGATTTAAGAGTTTCGTTGGTTATTAAAGGGAATGTTTCAGGCAGCAACAAACCACCGTCCGTGGCAAGACCCATCATTACTGCGTCCCTGAATTTAACAGGGGTTATGCCACCTCTTGTGCTTATATATTTCATTTATCCGCCTCTGGAAGAACTCTCACTCTTCGCCCTTCCACGGACAAACGGCCTTTTGCAAAGAGCTGAATCGCTTCGGGATAACTCTTATGTTCTTCTTTGTGTATTCTTTCTGAAAGAGTCTCTTCTGTATCGTTTTCAAGAATAGGGACGGTTTTTTGCAAAATGATGGGGCCTGTATCTGTTCCGGCGTCTACAAAGTGAATCGTACACCCAGCAACTTTCGCGCCATACTCAAGCGCCTGTTTCTGCGCGTCAAGGCCTGGAAAAGCAGGCAAAAGGGCAGGGTGAATGTTCATAACCCTGTTTTTAAACGCTTCCAGAAGAACAGGGGTTACTATCCTCATGAATCCCGCCAGTATGACAAGGTCAATATTCCGCTCTTTCAGAATTTCTACAACTTTAGCGTCATAGGCTTCACGGTTTTCAAACTGCTTATGGTCAAGATGAATAGCTTCTATGCCATGTTTCCTGGCACGCTCCAGGCCAAAGGCAGACACCTTGTTGCTGATAACGCACTTAACGACGGCATCAAGGGAACCGGCTTCAGAAGCGTCTATAATTGCCTGGAGATTTGTACCGTTTCCGGATATAAGCACACCAAGGTTTATTTTCTTTGTCATATTAACTCTACCGCTTCGGAACCTGACAAGCATTTCTGTATATCTCCGATTACGAATGCTTTATCGTTAAGGCCTGATAACCTTATCATAATATCTTCTGTCTGGTCTTCAGGAACTATAAGTACCATGCCTATTCCGTAGTTAAAGGTTCTCAGCATTTCATTTTCATCAATATTTCCCGCGTTTTTAATCGTTTCAAAGATGGGAGGTATTTCCCATGTCCCTTTTTTTATAACGGCTTTGCAATTACGGGGGAGAATTCTCGGGATATTCTCAACAAGGCCGCCGCCTGTAATATGAGCAATTCCGTTTATTGTAAAACTTTTCAAAAGGTTAAGAACAGACTTTGCGTAGATCTTTGTAGGTGTAAGAAGCTCTTCAGCAACTGTTTTTCCTGTTCCCGGAAGCTGGCTATCTATTGAAAGCCCCATATGGTCAAAGATGACCTTTCTAACAAGGGAGTATCCGTTGGAGTGCAGGCCTGAAGAGGCAATACCTATTATTTTATTTCCAACTGTAACGCTTGAACCGTCAATTAACTTATTCCGCTCGACAACACCTACTGAGAACCCGGCAAGGTCATATTCATCATCGCTGTAAAATCCGGGCATTTCCGCAGTTTCACCGCCGATAAGCGCGCATCCGGCCTGTATACACCCTGCTGATATACCCTTTACAATTTCCGCAGCTTTTTCCGGCAGAAGCTTTCCTGTTGCCAGATAATCAAGGAAGAAAAGAGGCTCTGCTCCCTGCACAACAATGTCATTAACACACATCGCAACCAGGTCTATCCCGACAGTGTCATGTTTGTCAGCCATGAAAGCTATTTTAAGCTTTGTTCCTACGCCGTCTGTTCCTGAAACAAGGACAGGGTTATTGTATTTGTTTGGGCTAAGGGCGAAAAGGCCGCCAAATCCGCCTATGTCAGTCATTACTTCAGGCCTGGAAGTGGCTTTTACCAAAGGTTTAATCAGGTTTACAAAGCTGTTTCCCGCATCAATGTCAACCCCTGAATCTTTGTAGGTTATTTTACTCATTATTCAATCTGCTCCCCTTTTCAAAAATATATGAATAAAAAAATATATGTTATTATCTGTTTAATGTCAAACCTTCCCCCTTACAATTCCTTTATAAAAAGGTATTTGCATAGTTTCTACTATTCGCATATTATACTTCCAAGTCAGATACTTAGGCGAACAAAAGGGGGTTTTGCAATTATGAATCTAAATAAAGCGGATGAAGCAGTGGCTTGTTTTAACGATGGCTTTAATTGCTCTCAGGCCATATTTTCCACCTATTGTGATGAATTGGGGTTGGATAAAGAGACAGCTTTGAAAATCGCTTGCGGCCTTGGAGGCGGAATGGGGGGGATGCAAGGAACATGCGGAGCTGTGTCGGGAGCTTATCTGCTTATAGGGTTGAAGTACGGATACTTCTTAAAAGAGGATAAGGCTATTAAAGGAAAGATCTACGCTGTGATACGTAAATTTGCCGCGCTGTTTGAGGAGAGAAACAAAACAACCAGTTGCCGCGAGCTTTTAGGCGTTGACTTTGTAAACGATGACAAGCAAATAACGATGGAACGAATCAAAACAGTATGCCCGAAAGTGATTCGGGACGCCGCCGAAATTATAGAGCAAATGTTGTTTTCTGATGAGGCGGAGCGTATTAATTCATAATGCACAATTCATAATGCAGAATGAATTATGAATTACGGCAGCAACAACGCAGATGACCAAAAGCCAAAGCCACAAATAGGATACGTTAAATTAATGGATAATAGTAAAAGTTCAATTATTATCTGCCCTATGACTGAAGCTGATCTGGACGATGTGTTAGTCATAGAGAGGGATTCTTTCCCTAAACCGTGGCTCAGGCAGCACTTTATTGATGAAATTATGGCTGTGACTTCTTTTCCGTTTACGGCATTTAACAGCGAGGAAAAGGTGATAGGATATGTATGCCCTATGATGATTCTGGATGAAGGGCATATACTAAATGTGGCGATTGCTCCATCATTCCGAGGATTTGGGTTTGGAAAGTTTCTTGTTGCACATGTTCTGAAAGAATGCTTAAACAGAAATGCTTCATCTGTTTCACTGGAAGTGAGGATTACAAACCAACCAGCCATAACTCTCTATAAGAGTGCGGGTTTTAAGGAGACTGGGATAAGAAAAAGATATTATGAGAATATGGAAGATGCCTTGCTAATGGAGTATATTTTTAGAGAAAACGGAGAGCTAAATGCAGTTTAAATCGGAAATCTTGACAAATGTGGAACTGTCCCCCTGTTATTTCAGGATGAGGATAACGGCATCGCCCGGGATTCTTGACTCTAAGGCCGGACAGTTTGCTATGGTGAGAGTTAATGATGCTATAGATCCGCTTTTAAGACGGCCATTCGGTATATATGATATTGGCAGTTCTAAAACGCCTTATACTGATTGCGGAAGTCAGACATATATGGAAATTCTTTATAAGGTTGTAGGCAAGGGGACTGCCATGCTGGCAGAGCTGAAGGCCGGAGATAAACTTGATGTCATCGCGCCTCTTGGAAAAGGATTTGATTTTGGAGATGTGAAAAGTGAGAAGATACTTGTTGGTGGCGGGATAGGCCTTGCTCCTCTCTATCTTCTCGCGAAAAAACTGGCAGATTCCCATACAGTAAGGCTTTTTGCGGGAGGACGGAATAAAGATGATATTTTATGTATTACAGAGTTTGAACGCCTTGGCGTGGAGACATATGTTGCTACAGATGACGGAACTTTGGGAGACCAGGGGCTGGTAACCCAGGTTATGATGAAACACCTTGCTTCTGTTACTTCTCCGAAACAGATATTTGCCTGTGGCCCCATGCCGATGCTTAAAGCTGTTGCTGGCATTGCCAAAGAGATGAAAGTTTCCTGTCAGGTGTCTATGGAAGCCTATATGGCCTGCGGTATGGGGGCATGTCTTGGGTGTGTGATAAAAGGGATTAAACATAAGCCTGAACAGCCGGATTACAGATGTGTTTGTAAGGATGGGCCGGTGTTTAATGCTAAGGAGCTCCTTTGGGAGTAATATATTTGCTGTAAGGGGTGTTTTGATGGGCAAAATAAATACGTCAGTTGAAATTGCGGGGATAAAACTCAGAAATCCTGTTATGACCGCTTCCGGTACATTTGGTTACGGAAGTGAATTTTCAGGATATATGAATCTTGAATCAATAGGAGCAATAGTTACAAAAGGGTTGTCACTGCACCCAAAGGCCGGCAATTCTACTCCCCGTATTTTTGAGACTCCAGGCGGGATGTTAAATGCCATAGGGCTTCAAAATGTTGGTATAGACGCTTTTATACAGGATAAAGTCCCTTTTTTAAGGACAATAAATACACCGGTTATTGTAAATCTTTATGGAAACTCTCTCGAAGAGTATGGCGAGCTTGCGGCAAGAATCGACACTGTCCCTGAAGTAGCGGGGATAGAGGTTAATATATCCTGCCCCAACGTAAAGCATGGGGGGATAGTTTTTGGCACTGATCCCAAGGCTGCCGCTGCAGTTACCTCTCTTGTAAGAAAAAACAGTAAAAAGCCCATTATAGTTAAGCTTTCTCCTAATGTTACCGATGTTACGGTAATAGCAAAAGCCTGTGTTGATGCCGGTGCGGACTCTCTCTCCCTCATAAATACCATTACGGGCATGGCAATTGATCTTAAGAATCATCGCCCTGTTCTGGCTAATGTTACCGGCGGCCTTTCAGGGCCTGCCATAAAACCTATAGCGTTAAGAATGGTTTGGCAGGTTGCAAAAGCTGTTAAAGTCCCTTTAATAGGTATTGGCGGTATAATGAATGCTACTGATGCTCTTGAGTTTATTCTGGCAGGCGCTACAGCTATTCAGGTCGGTACAGCGAGTTTCTTGAATCCGTCAGCTGCTGAAGATATTGCTAAGGGGATAGAGATATGGCTTTCTGAAAATGGTGTTAAGGATATCAGGGAGCTTATAGGCGCTTTAAAGGTTTAGGTATGAGCAGGATTAAACAGGATTTCCGGTGATTTATGGCGAATTATAAAAGGCCGAAGCCTATGGCTGTTAAGGATGTAAAAGAGGCTGATGAGATTGTACGCCGTATGCGGGATGAGATTGCCGAAACCAAGGAAGGGTACAGGGAAAGCTCTCTTAAAATTCATGGATGGATATGCGCTAAATGCGGCAGAGAATTTGACAGAAGCAATCTCAACTTTTTGACGGTGCATCATAAGGATGGAAACCATAATAATAACCCTCCTGACGGCAGCAACTGGGAAAATCTTTGTATATTCTGCCATGATGATGAGCATACCCGCTCTGAGCTTGGGAATTACCTTTCAAAAAAATAATTTTTATAGAGATTAAAGGAGACTTCATGCGGTGGTTAGTGGCTTTACTTTTTATCTTTACCTTTTGCAGTAATGTTTTTGCTGAGAAGCTGCCTGAATCTGATATTCCGTTCCGCTACAATCTGAAAGAGGTAAATTTTGATGTTAATAAGGACGGTTCTTTTACAGAGACCGGAAGGTATGAAGTTACTATCCTTAAAGAGGCTTCTTTAGACGATTTCAGGCAATCCTCGGTCTCGTTCAGCACAACAGTTGCCAAAGGTGAGATATTGGAGGCGTACACCCTTAAGAAATCAGGCAAAAGAATTGATGCTCCTAAAAGCAGTTATCAGGTTACTGCAAATAATGGCTATAAAAATGCTCCTCCTCTTTTTTCTGATGAAACAACAATTTCAGTTGTTCACCCTGATCTTGAAGTCGGGGATAAGGTGGTTTTTGCGTACAAAATTGTCAATTCTGAAGGGATTTTTCCGAACCAGTTTTCAGAAGTACGGGGATTTTCCAAATTTGTAGCCTATGATGACGGGAAGATAACATTGACAGCTCCGGCTGATATGAAGTTTAAGCATGAATCTTATTTTCTTACTGAAGTTCCTCCTTATATTAAAAATGGAAAACAGGTTTTTGAATGGCGGTATCAGAATAAGCAGCCTGAAAAATGGACTGAAGCGGAAGATGGGATATCAAGGGTAGGGGATGATCCGCTTCTGTTTATTTCTACTTTTAACAGTTATAAAGAGATTGCCGATGCCTATGGCGTAAGGGCTCTGCCAAAAGCTGCTGTCACTCCAAGGGTAAAAGAGCTTGCTGAAAAAATTGTTGCGGGTAAAACGGGGGAGAAAGAACAGGCAAAGGCTATTTATGACTGGGTTAGCAAAAATATATCCTATTTAGGGAATAATATAGGTATAGGAGTTGTTGTCCCGCGGGATCTTAACGTTATTCTTGATAATAAACTGGGGGATTGCAAAGACCATGCGACACTTCTTCAGGCTCTGTACAGTGCGATAGGGATAAAGAGTGAGCAGGCTCTTGTAAATGCTACTGATCTGTATGAGCTTCCTAAAACCCCTGTTGTAAATGCTGTTAACCACGTTATTAATTATATTCCGGATATGAAGCTTTATGTTGATTCAACAGCTTCGGATATACCTTTTGGAGTGCTTTCCCCGCAGCTTGGAGAAAAGCCTGTCTTACTGGTTGGGGATTTTCACGAAGGTGAAAAAATTCCTACAACAGCTACATATGACAATGAGGAGCATATAAAAACCACAATACGAGTAAATCTTGACGGTACGGCCGAAGGGAAAGTAGATGTAACGATGAAAGGGCTTCCGGCAGTCGTTTTTAGGGCTCTTATGAGAGCTATTACAGAGGATAAGGAAGATTTGTTAGTAAAAGCTCTTCTTGAAAAACGAGGATTTCACGGTAGCGGTACAATACAAAAAGACGATCCTACCGGGCTTTTGGATAGTTATCATTTTTCCGTTACGTTTAAATTACAGGATTTTCTTGATCTTTCAGGGAGTATCGGGATGTATGTTCGTCCTGCTATTTCTACTGTAACTCCTATAGATACCTATTTAACAGGAGCATATCATCTTCCTGTTAAGAAACCCTCTTTTTGCATAGGTGGGTCTGTTACAGAAGATTATATATATGAGTTTCCAAAAGGGGTGACAATTCTGTCTGTTCCGAAAAATTATAAGCTGTCAGACAATAATTTTGATTACAGTTCTGATTACAAAGTTTCAGGGAATAGTATTGCTGTTACAAGAAAGCTTATTGATAAAACCGGTACTAATATATGTCCTCCTGATGTTATAGAGAGCTCTAAAAAAGATTCAAAACTTATTTTAAAGGATGTGAAGGCGCAGATTTTTCTTCGTAATGATAGTGAAAACTAACTTTATCTGACGCAGGTTTTTGGTCATATCGGAATTAGTGTGGAGTGTGAAGAGTGGAGTGTGGAGTTAAGATCCTATCACGCATAAGCGAAACCTATCATTTTACCACGTAGGGGCGGCCATTGGCCGTCCGGTTTTTCGGAATGCCCACTGGGCACTCCCTACGCAGAACAAGACATGACAAAGGCAACGCCGTGGGTGACAACGTAGGGGCGACCGTCCCCGGTCGCCCGTTTGTTACACTTACCTGAGAAACGACTACGGGCGTACAATGTGCGCCCCTACGCTGTTGTCATGCAATTGAATCGCACTGTACAAGATTGCCTAATTCTCTTACTGCTTATACAATTAGGCAATTCTGCTTTAACCATTTTCTACGTAGAGTAGCTTCTATCAGCTCAGGTAATACCTGAGCTAACAAATATAATAAGCTACATATTATCACAGTTAGCTTATTGCCTAATTATATTATTAACTGTATAATTGGGCAATATTGTAAGAATGTTTTTGATTGGCGTGTTATTCCCTTGCAGAGTAAAGCATCAATATGATATATAATTCTGCTACAAAAATATTTCACACGCTACTGTCGATGCCGGGGGGTGTCCTTTACAGGATCCCGGTGTTTTGGGTTAGCGGAGGAAAAAACCAAAAAGGAGAAGAGAATGTCAGGTATTACAATGAAGGAACTTTTGGAGGCTGGCGTACATTTCGGACACCAGACAAAGAGATGGAATCCAAAGATGAAGCCATATATCTTTGGTGCGAGAAACGGGATTTATATTATTGATCTTCAGAAAACAGTCCGTTTTTTCAAAAATGCTTATAACTTTGTGTTGGACGCTGCGACAGCAGGGGAGAATTTCCTATTTGTGGGGACAAAAAAACAAGGACAGGAAGCTGTTGCTGAAGAGGCAGAGCGTTGCGGAATGTATTATGTAAATCAACGCTGGCTTGGAGGGATGCTCACAAATTTTGCAACTGTTAAACAGAGTATAGACCGTCTTAAGCGTATTGATAATATGATTGCTGACGGTTCTATTGAGGCTTATACAAAGAAAGAACGCCTTCAGCTTGAAAAAGAGCGTGACAAGCTTGATAAGACCCTTGGCGGGATAAAAGGTATGGGTAAGTTACCCGGGGTACTCTTTGTTGTTGACCCTGATAATGAGGCTATAGCTGTTGCGGAAGCCAAAAAGCTTGGTATACCTGTAGTTGCTATTGTTGATACGAATTGCGATCCTGATCAGATTGATTATGTTATACCAGGAAATGATGACGCAATTCGCGCTATCAGACTTCTCACTGCCAAAATTGCCGATGCGATAATTGAAGGACGTGAGTCCCGGGATCAGCAGCTCCAGAAGGATGATGCAGGTGATGAAGAGGCTGTAGAAGAGGAAATTGCTGAAACTGAAGAAACAGTAGCAGCGGAATAAAGGTTATTAAATCAATTTAAGTGATCTTGTCACTGTTTGGAGGATAAAGTGAGTATAACAGCAGCACAGGTTAATGAACTTAGAAAAGCTACCGGCGCCGGCCTTATGGATTGCAAAAAAGCTTTGATGGAGACAGACGGCGACCATGAAAAAGCAGTGGATTCCCTTCGTAAAAAAGGGCTTGCAGCAGCGGCAAAAAAGGCCGGACGTATCGCTACAGAGGGAACAATAGGTTCCTATATTCATGCCGGAGGTAAGATTGGCGTTCTTGTGGAGATTAACTGCGAAACTGATTTTGTTGCCAAGACTGACGCATTTCAACAGCTGATAAAAGATGTTGCAATGCATATTGCAGCGGCAGCTCCACAGTTTATCCGCCGTGAAGAAGTTCCTAATGATGTTCTTGAAAGAGAAAAAGAGATTTACAGGGCAAAAGCCCGTGAAACCGGAAAGCCTGAAAATATAATCGAGAAGATTCTTGAAGGACAGGTAAATAAGTTTTACGGGGAGATATGCCTTCTTGAGCAGCCTTATGTTAAAGATCCTGATAAAACTGTTCAGACTATGCTTAACGAAACCATTGCCGGCATAGGAGAGAATATTTCAATACGGCGTTTTGCCAGGTTTGTCCTTGGGGAGGGGCTGGAAAAGAAAGAATCGGACTTTGCAGCAGAGGTTGCAGCGGCTGCCGGTAATTAGTTAATAGTCAAGGCCGACCCTAAGAGGTCGGCTTTTTTGTATCTGCCAATAAGAGACGGGAGTTAATAATATGGAGCAGCCGTATTACAAGAGGGTTCTTTTAAAGCTTTCAGGTGAGTTACTTGGCGGAGAACAGGGATATGGAATAGATCCACAGGTTATTACTAAAATAGCCCAGGAACTTAAAGATGTTGTTGACAGCGGAGTACAGCTCGCCCTTGTAATAGGCGGAGGAAATATTTTCAGAGGTCTTGCAGCCTCATCTAAGGGTATGGACAGAGCAAGCGCTGATTATATGGGTAT
>WQYY01000011.1 GCA_009780995.1 Desulfuromonadales bacterium | reverse complement strand
ATTTAATGAATTTTCCTCCTTACAACAACAATTATAACAAATTACAATACAAAAATTTAGAGCTAACAAGCCGTATTGCAAGTGAAAGAATCAAGAAAAACCTGGACAAATTGGATATTGCTTTTGACGGTGATTTAGAAAAATACAAATCATTTGATGTTGTATTGGCAACCAATATGATAAGTGTTGGACTTGATGTAGGAAGGTTAAACATTATGCTAATGAACGGGATGCCTCTAAATACGGCTGAATACATTCAGGCAAGTAGCCGTGTGGCACGAAAAACCGAGGGCATTGTATTTAGTTTGTTTGACCCAAATAATACAAGAGATTTGTCGTACTATGAAGACTTTGTGCCATTTCACAAAACATTTTACAAACAAGTGGAACCAATTAGCGTAACTCCTTTTGCCGAAAATGCTTTGGATAAATTGTTATTTACAGCAATAGTCACTTATTTCAGGCATAAATTAGGTTTTTACGAAAATAAAATGCCATATTCACTAATTCAAAGTGATAACAAAAAACAACTTGAAAATGAACTGAATAACATATTTAACTCGCATTCTTTTGCAGATAGTGAAGATAAACTGTTAATTGCTTCTGAAATAGCTGATTTAATTCAAAAGTGGGAACACAAAATACAAGCAAGCCCTGCACCAAGTCGCGATGGCGGTTTGTATTATTACGGCGGGAAGCACGAAACAGACAAAAAGAGAAATTTACTTAAACCCATTCAAGAACGGCAAAATTGTGACGATAAATTAGTTGGAATGCAATCAATGCGAAGCGTTGAACCAAGTGTAAGCATCAAAATAAAAAGAGTTTAAGTTATGGCAGAGAAAATAAATCACGGAAAAAGCAAAATGATTTCGAGTTACGGTGGTGTTGGTTCTATAATTGACGCGCCAGATGCTTCCATTATTATTGAAACTTTTGATAATTGGGGCTACCCAAATTACTACGACCAAGAATTAAATAAATATATTATTTTAGACGATAGATTAGTAAATCGCTTGCGTACTCGTTTTCCTAAGTTGAAACGCTTGGTTTCAATTCCAGTTGGAAAAGACAAAAATGAGAAAGAAGATGTACAACCTTACGCAAACTATTTTCCAAAATGGTTTTATTGCCCTCGTTGCCACCGTTTTATGCACATTACCGATTGGAAAAAAAGTTGGGGAACAGGAAGGCAAGAATTTGACTTACAGTGTTTTAACTCTGATTGCAAGGGTGAACATCTAGAACAAGTACGTTTTGTTCTTACTTGTGATGACGGACATATTCATGATTTGCCTTGGATATTTTGGAATAGCAGAAAAGTCATTGATAATCCTGAAAGTGAAGAAGAAGTAGAGTCAAACATACAAATTGATTTTGAGGACGGAACTTGTTGTGAAAATCCTGATTTGCGATATATCATAAGTCAAGAAAATACTGATTTGTCGGGTATTCACATAAAATGTAATAATTGTAAAAAGTCGGCAACACTCAAAGGGATTTTTAATTATGGACAAAAATGTGGAGGATTGAAATATTGGAACGGATATAAAGATGGACAACCCTCGAAAGAAGAATGTAACCAGCGTATGTCTGTAAAAATCAAAACGAGCAATAGTGTTTACTATGCTAATACATTGAGTAGTTTATGGATACCTGAAAAACAAATACTTCAACTTACAACAGAAATCAGAACGGATATTGACGAAATAATAAATCAGGAAGATTTTGAACAAAAAGAGTTAGAGAGATACGCAAAGCGTAAAAATATTGATATGGAACTTATCAATCAATATTTAGAAGGCGCTGAAATTATTTATATCCCAGATATTGTTTATCGAAAAGCCGAATACGAATACTTCTTGACCAAGCAACAACCTGAAAACAAGATGATTAAATTTCGCCAAATCAATGTAAAAGATACTTTGATTGGTTTTGAAAAATTAGTCAAAATTGACAGGTTAAAGAAAATAACAGTTCAAACTTCATTCACACGAAATCAACCAATTGACACTGACAGTATTTTGATTAACGACAACGGCTACGAATACTCCGTAAAACGCCAATCTGTTTCAAAAAACAGTTTTGGAACACGGTTACTGCCTGCCATTGAAAATTATGGCGAAGGAATTTTGTTCGTTTTAGACAAGCAGAAACTCAAAGAGTGGGAAAGTAACGAAGTTGTAAAACAGCGAATTGAGAAAATCAAAAATAATGCCGCAGATTCCGATTGGCAAATACATAAAATTAAAGCGAAAACGCTTACAGCAAAAGAAGTATTGATTCACACATTATCACACTTGCTTATTCGTGAACTTGAATACGTTTGCGGTTATCCAATGTCTTCTTTACAAGAACGATTATATATAAGCGAAAATATGAACGGTTTTTTGATTTCTGCTTACGATGGAACAGATGGTTATTTGGGTGGCTTAACAAAATTGTGTAATGATCCTGATAATCCTGATAATAAACTGCGAAGTATCATCAGAAATGCATTACAACGAGCCAAAGATTGTTCTCTTGACCCAATTTGTTACGAAAGCGATGGGCAAGGAATAGCACAATTGAATTTAGCCGCTTGCCATTCTTGTACACTCATTCCAGATACAAGTTGCGAAATGAGTAATTTGTTCTTGGATAGGCGATTGGTTGTTGATACAAAATTTGGGTATTTCGCTGACCTTCCCATTTGAAGACCTAGTAAAAATTTCTTCTATTTGCTGTCTTGATATCCGGTAGTAACCTAAACAACAAACATTTGATTTGGTATAAATTGCCTCTTTATACTTGACTTTACTATGTAATTATACTTACTTTAATTTTTTTATATTGATTGTTTTACAGGAGCAAAAATGGACTACAAAGATACCCTTAATCTCCCTCTTACAGATTTCCCCATGAAAGCCAATCTAAACCAGAGGGAACCGGAAATCCTTGAAAAGTGGGAGAAAACGGAACTATACAGCCAGGTTGAAAAAAAAGGGAGCAGTTATAAAAAAACATACATTCTCCATGACGGCCCCCCTTACGCTAATGGACACATACATATAGGACATGCGCTTAATAAAATCCTGAAAGATATAATACTGAAGAATAAACGTATGGAAGGCTTTAATGCGCCATATGTTCCCGGCTGGGATTGCCACGGGCTTCCTATAGAGCTTCAAGTTGAGAAAAATCTTGGAGCGAAGAAATCGGAAACAACAAAACTTGAGATGCGTAAAGAGTGTAGGACTTACGCCAGAAAGTTTATTGATATACAGAGAGAAGAGTTTAAAAGGCTTGGTATTCTTGGGGATTGGGAAAAACCTTACCTTACAATGAACTATGAATATGAAGGAATTATTGCGGCTGAATTGGCGAAATTCGCCGAAAATGGCGGCCTCTATCGCGGAAAGAAACCGGTACACTGGTGCAGCTCCTGCGTTACAGCTCTTGCAGAAGCGGAAGTTGAATATGCTGACCACAAATCAACATCAATATATGTAAAGTTTCCTTTAGTTGATGATATTTCCGGCACTGTTCCTGAATTGGCAAACAAGAAGACATATGTTGTTATATGGACAACAACGCCATGGACAATTCCCGCTAATCTGGCAATTGCCATAAACCCTGAATTTAAATATGTAGCTCTTGAAGTCAATAATGAGGCTCTCATAGTAGCTGAAGGGCTTAAAAATAATTTTCTTGCCGCCAATAATCTTAATGGAAAAGTAATCGCGGAAATTGACGCGAAAACTCTTGAAAGAAAGCGTGCCAGACACCCATTTTATGACAGAGATTCCATAATACTTTTGGGAGATCATGTAACGCTGGAAGCAGGCACAGGAGCCGTTCATACTGCCCCGGGGCATGGACAGGAGGACTATGAACTGGCGCTTAAAGAGGGACTGGAGATATATAACCCTGTTGATAATTATGGGAAGTACATAGGTAACCTGGAATTTTTCGGGGGGCTGTCTGTATTTAAAGCAAACGAGCCGGTTATTGAAAAGCTGAAAGAAACAGGCGCTCTGATTAGCCAGGCGGAAATCACCCACTCATACCCGCACTGCTGGCGGTGTAAAAAACCTGTTATTTTCAGGGCAACAGAGCAGTGGTTCATATCTATGAAGGCCAATAATTTACGGGAAAAATCTCTGGAAGCAATAAACTCTGTTGAGTGGATTCCTTCCTGGGGGAAAGACCGCATATACGGCATGGTAGAAAACCGTCCTGACTGGTGTGTCTCAAGACAGCGCTCCTGGGGAGTACCTATAACCGCCTTCTCATGCAAAAATTGCGGCGAATTCCTTGCAGATGGAAAAATAATGAAGCATGTAGCAGAGCTGTTCAAAGAGCATAGCTCAGACATATGGTTTGACTGGCCTGCTGAAAAACTGATCCCAACAGGCACAGTTTGTCCAAAATGCGGCGGGACTTCATTCGATAAGGAAAATGATATACTTGACGTATGGTTTGATTCCGGTACGTCTCACGCCGCCGTTCTTGAAACAAACCCAAAGCTCTCATCCCCTGCTGATATGTATCTGGAAGGAAGCGATCAACACAGAGGCTGGTTTCATTCTTCTCTGCTGGAAAGCGTTGGCACAAGAGGAAGAGCGCCATATAGAAATGTTCTGACACACGGCTTTGTTGTAGACGGCTCAGGCAGAAAGATGAGCAAATCTGTAGGAAACGTAGTTGCCCCTGAAGAAGTAATAAAAAAATACGGGGCTGAAATCCTCAGGTTATGGGTTGCGGCTCAGGATTACAGGGACGATATAAGGATTTCTCAGGAGATACTTACCCGTCTTTCAGAAGCATACCGGAGAATAAGAAATACTTGCAGGTATATACTGGGAAATATCAATGACTTCAACCCTGAAACTGATCAGATTCAGTACAATGAAATGGAAGAAATAGACAGATGGGCGCTTAACCAACTTGAGCTACTTAAAGAAAAAGTCCTTGAATGCTATAAAAATCACGAATTTCATATTTTTTATCACGCGATAAACGGCTTCTGCACTGTGGAGATGAGCGCATTTTACCTTGATATACTTAAAGACAGGCTTTACACAAGCAAAAAAGAGTCAAAAAAACGCCGCAGTGCCCAGACTGCCATGTATCTAATTCTTGACACTCTTGTAAGAGTCATTGCGCCAGTACTATCCTTTACATCTGACGAAGTATGGAGCTATATGCCGGGGAAAAGAGAAGAGAGCGTACATTTGGCAACCTTCCCCGCGCCAATGCCTGAATGGAAAAACAGTGAATTGCTGGAACGCTGGGATATGATTATGAAAGTCAGGAGTGAAGTATCAAAAGCTCTTGAACATGCGCGGGTAGCAAAAGTAATAGGGCACTCTCTTGACGCATTTGTAAAAATCTATGCGCCGGATCAGTTAAATCTTTTTCTTGAGGAATACGCAGATCAACTTTCGACAATATTCATAGTTTCAAAAGTTGAGCTTTCAACTGAAGCGCCTTTAGACGCCTACAGCGCCGAAGGGATAAAAGACCTTAAAATAACCGTTCATGCGGCGCCCGGTGAAAAATGTGAACGCTGCTGGTCTTATAGTGAAGCATTGGGAGAAGATAAAGAACACCCCGAAATATGCCCTAAATGCACGGAGGCGGTAAAATAAAATGAAGCCGAAATATATTATTCTGCTTGTAACCTCTCTGGTAGTCCTTTTGGTTGACCAGATAACAAAAATATATGTACACAGCTCCATGGAATTGTATAACTCAATACCCGTAATAGGCGGCCTATTTAACATAACATATATGAGAAACAGAGGGGCTGCTTTCAGCTTCATGGCGGGATTTAATTACAGAACGCCACTACTGATAACGGTCTCTGTTATAGCAATAATTGCCATATTAATTGTACTTAGCAAGCTCAGAAATGACCAGAAACTGGCGGCTTTTTCCTTTTCCCTTATAATGTCAGGGGCGATGGGAAACCTTATTGACAGGGTAAGGCTGGGAGAAGTAATCGACTTTCTGGACGTCCAGTGGAAAGGACATCACTGGCCGGCATTCAATATAGCTGATTCAGCCATATGTATAGGCGTCGCGCTCCTTATTATAGATATGTTTCTTGAAAGCAGTAAAAAGAGAAAGCTTGGGCAAACTCCTTAAACATATCCTTTAACCTCTGACCAGACAAAGTACAGTGACAAATTCAAATTTCAAACAGATTGCCGAAATAGGGGAAAGACTTAAAAACTCAGACTCCCCTTTTACCATAACAGGCCTTACAGGTTCAGCGCCGGCTTTTATCTTATCAGAGCTTATAAAGAATTCCGAAAAACCTTTTATAGTTGTAACTCCTGATTCTGAAGAGGCTGAAGAGCTTTTTAAGGAGCTTAAATTCTACTCTCCCCTACCGGAAAGTATCCTTTCATTCCCAGCATGGGATACAACACCTTTTGAAAAGAGTTCCCCCCATAGTGATATAACAGGAGCGAGAATTGATACCCTTTTAAAGCTTATGGATAAAAAGGGTAAAATAGTTATAGTTCCTTACTCCGCCGTAATACAAAAACTCTTCCCAAAAAAAATCCTCGGCGAGGTATCCCAGTATATTATTGCGGGAGAAGAGGTAGTAAAAGACGATCTGCTGGAAAAGCTTATAAAGCTGGGTTACTCCTCTGTACCTCTTGTTGATGACAGAGGAAGTTTCGCAACCCGCGGCGGTATTCTTGATATATTTTCGCCAAACATGGCTGAACCTGTAAGAATAGAGTTTTTCGGAGATTTTGTTGAAACGATCCGTACTTTTGATCCTGTTACCCAACGTTCTCTGGCTTCTCGTGAAGGGCTGATAATACTCCCTTCACGAGAGGTAATCCTCACCCCTGAAATACTTAAAGGTTTCTCTACAAGGCTTAAACAGCTATGCGATGACAGTGACATACCTGTTTCCAAGAGACGAGAGCTTATTGAGCAGCTTCAAAACGGTATATATCCTCCAGGAATTGAAAATCTTCTCCCACTTTTCTACACAGAAATGGAAACCATATTTGACTATGTCGGAGAAAGTCTAACAGTAATCCTGAAACCTGAAGCAATAGAAACAGAAAGGGAAGAGTGGCTTGCTGCTCTTGAAAAGTCCAGAAACAGTGCCCTTGAAGCAGATGAAATAATCTGCGATCCTTCATCTCTCTATGTAATGGAAGAGAAAGGGCTTTTTAAAAACTTTCCGGGACAACATCTCTACATACCGGAGCTTGAGCTGCTTGAAGCTTCGAATAACGATATATGCCAGATATCTACTGAAACGAACAGTGACCTTAAGCTGATATTGTCCAATGACAGCGAAGAAGTGTTAAAGCCTCTCGTAGAAAGGCTAAAAGAGTGGCTTTCAGACAAATGGAATATATCTATACTATGTTATCAGAAAAGCCAGGCAGAACGGCTGAACAGCCTCCTTTCACAATACCAGCTTCCATTACTTTTTTCTGAAAAAGGGTTTGCAGATGAGCTATGCTCACAACCAGGCATAATATCTATTCAAATCGGTGAGGTATCCAGAGGATTCAGATACTCTCATGACAAATTAGCGGTTATTGCAGAAGAGGAAATTTTCGGTAAGAGGATCAAGAGAAAAGGGCTCTCTGAAGTTAAAAAGAAGCAAATACTAACCTCTCTCGCAGAACTTAAGCCTGGCGATCATATGGTACACCTCGATTTCGGGGTAGGAATATACCGTGGGCTGGAACATATTGCTATTCAGGGTATTGAGGGAGATTTCCTTCTCCTTGAGTATGCCGGTAGTGACAAGCTCTATCTTCCTGTAGACAGATTGGCTCTTGTCCAGCGTTACGTAGGAGCAGAAGGGCTGGAGCCAAGAGTTGACAGGCTTGGCGGAGCTGCCTGGGACAGAGCAAAGGCAAAGGCAAGAGAAGCAGTAGCAGAGATGGCTGAAGAACTTCTGCAGATATATGCCGCAAGAGAGGTAGAAAAAGGGTTTGCCTTTTCACAGCCTGACTCTCTTTACAAGGAGTTTGAAGCTTCCTTTGCGTGGGAAGAGACACCTGACCAGCTTTCAGCTATTGAAGATGTAATAAGGGATATGGCCAGCCCAAAGCCTATGGACAGGCTAGTATGCGGTGATGTCGGTTACGGTAAAACAGAAGTTGCTATAAGAGGTGCTTTTAAAGCAGTTATGGACGGGAAACAGGTTGCCATACTTGTTCCTACAACAATCCTGGCGCAGCAGCATTATGAATCCTTTAAGAAACGTTTTCAAGATTATCCGGTAACAGTTGAAATGCTTTCGCGCTTCCGCACAGCCAAGGAACAGAAAGCGATTCTTGCGGACGCGGCAGCAGGAAAAGTAGATATTATAATAGGCACCCATAGACTGCTCCAGAAAGATGTTAAGTTTAAAGACCTCGGCCTTTTAATAATAGATGAAGAGCAGCGGTTTGGAGTTACTCACAAAGAACAGCTTAAAAAGATGCGGGCAACTGTTGATATAATGACACTTACCGCCACTCCGATACCAAGAACCCTTTATATGTCAATGATGGGAATCAGGGATCTCTCCATAATAGATACCCCTCCAGTAGATCGCCTTGCTATAAAAACTTTTGTGGCAAGGGCAGATGACGAGTTGATTCGGGAAGCTGTAATGCGGGAACTGCGTCGCGGAGGGCAAATATTCTTTGTTCATAACAGAGTACAATCCATAGGAGCAGTTGCTGAACATCTGGCAAAAGTAGTTCCTGAAGCGAAAATAGCAATAGCCCATGGCCAGATGCATGAAAGAGAGCTGGAAAAAATAATGCTCGGTTTTATGCATGGAGAGAGTAACCTTCTGTTATGCACGACTATCATAGAATCAGGTCTTGATATTCCGAATGCCAATACACTTATTGTACACCGCGCGGATAATTTCGGCCTTGCCCAACTGTACCAGCTAAGAGGAAGGGTCGGCCGGTCAAAAGTCAGGGCTTTTGCATATTTTCTCCTGCCGCCTGAAGGCCCCGTTGCTCCTGACGCAAGAGAGAGGCTTAAAATACTCCAGGATATTTCAGAATTGGGAGCAGGTTTCAGAATAGCAACACATGATCTTGAAATTCGGGGCGCAGGAGATATACTTGGAGCAAAGCAGTCAGGTCAAATCGCTGCCGTTGGTTTCGAGCTTTTTACAGAGCTTTTGGAAGAGACCATAAATAAACTTAAAGGCGAAGAACAGGTTGAAAGAGTTGAACCGGAAATAAAGCTGAGAATCCCTGCCTTTATCCCGGAAGATTATTTAAAAGATACAAATCAGAGGCTGGTGATATACAAAAAACTGACTCAGGCAGTTAGTGAAGAGGATATAACAGATATATCCGAAGAACTTAATGATCGTTTTGGAAAACCACCTTTGGCAGTAGAATATCTTATGTCAGTAATGCAGCTCAGAATAGATTTTAAAAAACTACTTGTAAAAGAAGCGGAATTTGACGGTAAAAGGATTATACTCTGGTTCCATGAGAAAACTCCGGTTTCACCTGATGTTATTATAAGTATGATACGGAATAATCCTAAAAAATATAAATTCAGTCCCGATTTCAAACTCTACACAGAGTTAAGTGATACAACTTTTGACGGAGTTATTAATGAAACCAGAAATATCTTGAAAAAGCTGAGCAGTATATGATAGCGTTTAAATGTTTTGTATTTCCCAATTAAGGAGAATGAAGTGAATAAGCGGATATTTATAACTATTGCAGTAGCTTTGGTATCATGTCTTACTTTTGCAGGATGTAATTCCAAAACGCCTGAAGGTGGAGAAAAATCGGCGTCAGAAACAAAAAATGCAAGCGCTGTTCTTGCTGAAGTAAACGGAACAAACATCACTGTGGAAGATTTCCAGAAAGAAGTAAATAATCTCCCTCCATATCTGAAGCCAATGACAGACACACCGGATGGGAAAAGAGAACTCTTGGACACCATGATCATAAGAGAGTTGATCATGCAGGATGCAAAAAAAATGGGGATTGAAAATACCCCTGAAGTAAAGGCTCAACTGGAAGATGCCAGAAGGCGTATTATCGTCCAAGCTTATATAAAAACCAGAGTAGAAAAAGAAGCCACAATAAGTGACGAAGAGCTCAAAAAATTCTATGACGCAAATAAAGATAAATTTAAAACCGGCGCACAGATACATGCAAGCCACATTCTTGTACAGACCGAACAGCAAGCACAAGATATCCTTGCACAGCTTAAAAACGGCGCCAGCTTTGAAGATCTTGCCAAAAAATACTCTATAGACGGTTCTGCCCAAAAAGGCGGAGACCTTGGCTGGTTTGGTAAGGGAGCAATGGTACCTGCATTTGAGAAAGTTGCCTTCGGCCTGAAAGTAGGAGCTATTTCAAACATAGTAAAAACGCAATTCGGTTACCATATTATAAAAGTAACAGGAGAACGTCCTGCAGGAATACGTACATTTGATGAGGTAAAAGACCAGATCAGAGCAATCCTGCTCCCTGCAAAACAACAGGAAGTTTTCCAAAAAATCAAAGACGACCTGAAAAAGAACGGAAAATTTACTATCAACGAAGACGTATTTAAAAGCATAGGTGGTGGCCCGGCTCCGGCTGCGGGACAAAATGCACCTGCTGCACCGGCAGCACCATCTGCGCCGGTACCTCCAATTCCGGGAAGTCAAGGCGGGGCCAAATAGAGTTAGTTGAAACTAAGGCCGGATAAATTCCGGCCTTTTCTATCTTTAGGAGAGCAAAAATTATCATGCGTAAGACTCTTTTATCTTTATCTGTTTTAATCATTGCCTTATATGCTTCTACTGCTTCCGCGGAGATAATCGACAGAATCGCGGCAATTGTTAATGATGATATAATAACATCATACGAAGTCAGTAACGAAAAGGCCGCTATTATGAAGCAAGCTGAAAAGCAGGGGACAGCGACTCCTGAATTTAGTGAACAGGTGGATAAAACATTACTTGATCAGATGATTGACAGAAAGCTCGTGCAGCAGAGGGTTAAAGAACTCAAAATTGATGTAAGTGATGAAGAGCTACAGCAGACAATAGATGATATAAAAAAACAGAATAATAATATGTCTCAGGAAGCTTTTGTAGAAGCTCTTAAAGCTCAAGGCCTCACACTTGACGAATACAAAGACCAGTTAAGAGAGCAAATGGAAAGAGCGAGAGTATTGAATCAGGATGTTAAAGAAAAAGCACAGGTGAATGATCAGGAGATTCGTGATTATTACGACAAAAACAAGGATGCTTTCCGTGAGCCTGAGCAATTCAGAGCAAGAAATATTTTCTTTAAAATTCCTGAAAATGCTTCGAATGACCAGATTAAATCAATAATGGCTAAAGCAATGTCGGTAAGGGAGATGGCTCTGAAAGGGGACAGTTTTGAAGATCTGGCGAAAAAATACTCTGACGACCCCAATGCCGCTAAAGATGGCGGAGATCTTGGCACTTTCAAAAAGGGTGATATGGTTCCTGAAATTGAAAATTCAGTAATCACCATGAAGCCTGGGCAGATAAGCGATCTTATATCTACCGCTTCAGGAATTCATATTATTAAGCTCGAAGAGATTATTCCAGGAAAAGAGCAACCATTCGAAACAGTTAAAAGTAATATTGGAGACCTCCTTTCTAAAAAGAAAGTTGATGAGCGTTTTAAAGAGTGGAACGCTGAACTTCGGAAAAACGCTGTAATAGACATTAAACCGGCTTAAACGAAAATATATACAGCAGGATAAATGAAAAAGAGGGTTTGCCAATGAAGAGGCAAACCCTTTTCATTTTAGCGGCTTCGATTATTTATATACCCATGGAGAATCTGTATGAAATTTCCTATCAATCTGTTTATAGCCCTATTTATCACTATTACATTATTTACCGGCGTGGCAAATGCCGGCTTGAATGAAGGAGTATCGGCTTTAAAAACGGGTGATTACACAAAAGCTCTGAATGAACTTAAACCACTTGCCGAACAGGGAAACGGTGAAGCACAGTTTTTGTTGGGATTTATGTATTATTATGGAAATGGAGTAGTCCAAAACAAAAAAGAAGCCTTTATATGGTTAAAAAAAGCTGCTGATCAGGGTTTTGCCCCGGCCCAAAGCAATTTGGGGTTTATGTATTACTATGGAGACGGAGTAGTCCAAAACAAAGAGGAAGCTTTTATATGGTTAAAAAAAGCCGCTGATCAGGGTCTTGCCAAGGCAGAATATAATTTAGGAAATATGTATGAAAATGGAGATGGAACAGTGCAAAACAAACAGGAAGCTCTCACATGGTTCAGAAAGGCAGCCGATCAAGGTCTTGCCGAGGCAGAATATAATATGGGAGTTATATATAGAGATGGTGATGGAGTATTGCAAAATAAACAGGAGGCCCTTACATGGTTCAAAAAGGCAGCCGATCAAGGCCTTACTGTTGCACAATACAATTTAGGCATCATGTATAGAGATGGAAACGGAGTAGAAAAAAATGAACAGGAAGCTCTTAAATGGTTCGATAAAGCGGCTAAGACACAATATAGCTCAAAAGAAATAATGGCAGGGAAGCAAAAAGAGAAGTCGACCGACCCAAAAAAATAGTAAACATAGCAATTATAGAATTAGGCAAGTTTTTGAACGTTGCGATACGCACTACTAAAACTTATGAGCTGAGGTAATACCTCAGCTCATAAGTTTTATGGCATTAAAAAATCAGCCAAGATGATATTATACATTTATAGGATTAGGCAATAAAACCGCCGACCAGCTATCCGTGAGACCGTAGGGGCGGCAATATGCCGCCCGCCGTTTTATTGATTGCGACTGCGGGCGGCAGATTGCCGCCCCTACGCCAAAAAGACACGACACAGGCTAACACAGCATATGACCAAAAGCCGAAGTCATAGCCCTTCTTTAGCAAGAGCCTCCAATACTTCCTGCTGTTTTGCCGTCACTTTTTCCGGCACTTTAACCTCAATCTGAACATAGAAATCCCCTCTTACACTGCTTCCCATATGAGGAAATCCAAGTCCTTTAAGCCTAATTTTAGTTCCGGATTGAATCCCCGGAGGCACTTTTATTCTCTTTTTCCCGTCAAGGGTTGTAACATCCAACGAAGAACCAAGACAAACCTGGCTGAATTTAACAGCTTCTTTAACAACTATGCTATCTCCTTCCCGCTTAAAAACAGCATCAGGAAGTACTTTAACAGTAAGAAAAATATCACCGTCAGGGCCGCCGCCAACTCCGGGACCGCCTTTACCTGCCAGGCGGAGTCTACCGCCACTATCTATACCTGCAGGTATCTTGACAGACAGGTCTTCCCGTTTACCATCTCGTGTAAAGGAAACCCGCTTATCACCACCTGAAAAAGCCTCTCTAAGAGAGATAGCAAGTTCCATATCGTAGTCCTGGCCTTTTCTCTGCATCTGATAACCGCCGGCCTGTTGATGGAAGCCCCCGCCACCCATGCCGAAAATCCTTGAAAAAATGTCTTCGCCGCCGCCAAGGTTGAACTCTCTAAATATATCATTCGCATTGAAGCCCCTGAAAATATCTTCCTGGCTGTATTTTTGATGAAACCCTGTAGAACCGAACTGATCGTACTCCTCTTTCTTTTTAGGGTCGGAAAGGACAGCATACGCCTCGTTAATCTCTTTAAAACGATCTTCAGCAGCTTTGTCCCCGGGATTTTTATCCGGATGATATTTTACCGCAAGCTTTCTATAAGCCTTTTTTATCTCATCAGATGAGGCCCCTTTTTTCAGGCCCAGAACTTTGTAGTAATCTTGTGAAGGCATATCTGCTCCCTTTAGTAATGTGACTTCAGCTTTTGGCTATATATAGGGCGACCGGGGACGGTCGCCCCCTACACGACTTGCCCATAGGGCATTCATATCAATAGAAAAATTGCATATAACCAACAGCCCGTAGGGCTTTAATGGTTAATGTCCTACGGACAAAAAATCCAGACATTCCTTTTTCTATTGATATATAACGCTTACGGCGTACATCCGATTTGTTACCGGGCGGCCAATGGCCGCCCCTACAAGACCTCGTATTTTGTTTGACGTAGGGAATGCCCACTGGGCATTCCGAAAAGCCATGCAACCCTTCATCAGGAAACTAGAAGAGCAAGTTGAATGCAAGAACCAAAAGCCGAAGTCATATAAAAGAATAGTTACTCAGGTGGCAGATGTCAATCAGGAGATAGGATTAATGTGTTGTTGTGTGGCGGATATCTTTCCCTTTAACCATAAATATAACCATTTCCGCAACATTGGTGGCATGGTCTGCAATACGCTCAATACATTTGGCAATATAGTTAATTTTCATGCCTCCGCTTATTGCAGATGAATTTGCTGTCATTACTTCTAAAAGCTTGAGCTGCACCTTCTCATTAAGATCATCAACAATATTGTCTTCGTTGCAAACCTTCATTGCAAGCTCTACGTCAGCACTGACAAAAGCATCGAGAGCTTCCTTAACCATTTTCGCCGCACAAGTTGTCATAAAAGGAAGGTCAACATATGGCGTTAAAATCGGTTCGCTATTTAGTTCCCTGGCCTTTCTGGCTATGTTCCTGCATTGATCTCCTATGCGTTCAAGGTCTGTAACAATTTTCAATGCCAGGGTTATAAAGCGGAGATCTTTTGCAGTCGGTTGACGGCGAGCTAAAATGCCAAGGCATTTTTCGTCAATGGTCATTTCCAGCCTGTTTATCTCATGGTCAAATGCGACAATGTTCCCTGCCAGATCTGAATCCCGCTCTATAAGAACTTTTATGGAATCGTTGATCATAAGTTCAACTTTGCCACCCATTTCAAGAAGCTTTTCCCTTAATTCAGAAAGCTCTTCATCATACTGTTTACTGATATGTTCACGTTTCATGTTATCCAAACCTTCCTGTTATATAATCTTCTGTCTGCTTATTCTCAGGAGTTGTAAAAATCTTACTTGTAGGGCCGCATTCAACCATTTCGCCAAGATACATAAATGCTGTTATATCAGATACACGGGCAGCCTGCTGCATATTATGAGTTACAATAATTATTGTGTACCGCTCTTGCAGTTCATCTATCAGCTCTTCTATTTTATAAGTTGCTATGGGATCAAGAGCCGAGCATGGCTCATCCATAAGTATAACTTCAGGTTGTATAGCAATTGTTCGAGCAATACAGAGCCTCTGCTGCTGACCACCGGAGAGATCCATAGCGCTTGTTTTTAATCTGTCTTTAACTTCATCCCATAGGGCAACACGCTTAAGGCAGCTTTCAACGATCTCGTCGGCCTCTCTCTTTTTGATTCTGTTGTTCAGTTTATAACCTGCTACAACATTATCATATATAGACATGGCAGGAAAAGGATTAGGCTTTTGAAATACCATCCCTATCTTACGCCTTATAAGAACCGGATCAACGTTTTTTTCATATATACTTTCTCCATCCAGCAATACTTTTCCTGAAACTTTTGCCCCGGACACAAGATCATGCATCCTGTTAATGGATCTTAGCAGCGTGGACTTGCCGCACCCTGATGGGCCAATGATTGCTGTAACACTATTCTCATCAACATCCATGTTCACAGATTTTACTGCCTCTGTTTTTGAGAAGTGAACACTTAGGTTTTCTATTTGTACTTTGGGAGTCATTTAAACCTCTTATCAGGGCTTTGAAAAACTACTGCGGAGACCATCTGCTGCGTTGGGCGGTACTCACAACCTCGGCTAACTATTTGTTATGCCTCGGTTGCTCCGTTCCGTCCGCCTTGCATATGGTCTTCCTCGCTACGTTTTTCAAAACCCTGTATAATATTTACAAATTTTCTTCAGCGCCTGCCAAAGGATTTCGCCGCAAGATTAATACTAAACATAATTATAACCAACACCAGAGCCCCGCCCCATGCAAGCTTATGCCAACCATCATAAGGGGAAATAGCAAAATTGAAAATCTGCAAAGGAAGAGCAGCCATAGGTTGCATAAGTTTCCAGTTCCAGAACTGATTTCCCAGAGCAGTAAAAAGTAGAGGCGCCGTCTCTCCTGCTATTCTGGCCACAGAAAGAAGAATCCCTGTAATGACACCACCCATAGCGCTCTTAAGTATAACCTTAAGGCTCGTACGCCAATGTGGTACTCCTAAGGCTAAAGAAGCCTCTCTAAGAGTATCAGGCACCATTTTAAGCTGTTCCTCGGCAGTTCTCAAAACTATAGGGATCATTATCAATGCCAGTGCTACAGAACCTGCAATTGCTGAAAAGCTTTTAAAAGGTACTACCACTAACACATACGCAACCATCCCTGTTATAATCGAAGGGACACCGGCAAGAACATCAGCACAAAACCGTATAAAGGAAGCAAAAGTACCATGTCTATGTTCACTCAGATAAACAGCTCCTAAAATTCCTATTGGGAGCCCTATAAGAGAGGAGATAACCAGCATAATCCCGGAACCTACAAGACCGTTTGCCACACCGCCGCCACTCTCATCAGGGGGTTTTGGGATACTTGTGAAAAACTCCGGGGAAAGAGAACTTAAACCCATCTTGATTATATTAACAAATATAAAACATAAAGGAAGCAGCACTATAATAGTAGCTATTATCATACTGATAACGACAAGGCCGCTTTTAAAATGACGTAAATGGAGGCTTCTCAATGCACGCCTCCCTTCTGTTTCCTACTGATGCTTGCAATAAGGAGCCTTGCAAAAATATTAACAAGCAAAGTAATACCAAGAAGTAAAAGACCTATCTCCATTAAAGCCGAATAGTGAAGAGTACTTGTCGCTTCTGCAAATTCATTGGCTATAACGCTTGGCATTGTATAAGCGGGAGCAAGAAGAGAGAGACTTATCTGCGGATTATTACCAATAACCATTGTAACTGCCATGGTTTCACCAATTGCACGGCCAAGTCCGAGAATTACTGCGCCAAGGATTCCGGATTTAGCATAGGGCAGAACAGATATACGTATCATCTCCCATTTTGTCGCACCTAAAGCAATAGCAGCTTCTCTCTGACTTTGCGGTACAGCCAGAATCACTTCCCAACTTATAGCAGCAATTATAGGAAGAATCATAATTGAGAGAATAAGCGCTCCTGCCATCATACTCACTCCATACGGCGCTCCTGCAAAAAAAGGAATTGAACCAAGGTGATCTGAAAGCCATGGCTGGATAGTTTGCTGTAACCATGGCGCCATTACAAAAATACCCCACAGACCGTATATAACACTTGGAATTGCCGCAAGAAGCTCTACCAGGGAGGAAATCACCCGTCCTATCCTGCGTGATGATATCTCTGTAATAAAAAGGGCTGTTGCAACTCCAAGAGGTGTTGCAATAATGATAGCTAGGATAGAAGAGACTACTGATCCATAAATATAAGGTAAAGCACCAAATTTACCATCTACAGGATTCCAGTCACTTGAAACAAGAAAATCCCACCGAAATTTTCTTATGGCAGGAAGGCTCTCTTTTGTCATCTGCCATACTATGACTACCAGAATAACAAGAATAACAGAGGCAAACAGCAGGGTACAGAGCCTGAAAATATAATCCCCTTTTAACAGGTCGTTTCTTTTAAATGTTTTTTCCGGCATTTAGAATCCCTGATAAATTAAAGATAGAACTGCTCTGGAAGGATGACCATCCAGAGCAGATTGTAGCTATCACTGTTACTATCTAATTGTACTAATGGTTCTTTCAACCATTTTTATAACATTAGGAGGAAGAGGAGAATACAAAAGGGATTTAGCCATTTTCTCTCCGTCACGCATACTCCATCTGAGGAACTCTACAAGTTTCCTCCCTTTTAGCTTATCCTTTTGGTTCTGATAAACAAGAAGCCATGTAAGACCAACGATCGGGTAAGCATTCCTCCCAGGTTGGTTAACAAGATTTATACGAAAATCCGCAGGCATTCTTACAGATGCCGCAGCAGCAGTAGTAGATGCTATAGATGGTTCTACAAAAACTCCGCTTCTATTCCTCAAAGCTGCAAATGGGAGTCTGTTTTCAATGGCATATGCAAGTTCAACATAACCGATAGAATATCTTGTATTCTTTACCTGACCGGCAACCCCCGCGTTACCTTTACCACCAAGGCCTACAGGCCATGCTACTGATGTATCTGTTCCAACTCTTTTAGCCCATTCGCCGCTTACACTGCAGAGATAATTGGTAAAAATACTTGTTGTCCCGCTCCCGTCTGAACGGTGAACTACAACAATGAACTGATTTGGTAAAGGGACTCTCGGATTAGTCGCTGCTATCCGACTGTCATTCCACTTTGAAATTTTGCCCAGGTAAATATCGGCAAGAACATCCGGAGTGAGTCTAAGGCTTCCGTTAAATCCCGGAATATTATAAGTTACAACTACAGCCCCCATAACTGTAGGAATATGCAGAAGCTTGCCCGGGACGGCTCTTAATTGTGCATCAGAAAGAAACTTGTCTGAAGCACCGAAATCAACTGTCATGGCTGTAATCTGCTGAATTCCGCCACCGCTTCCTATTGGCTGGTAATTAAACCGTACCGTAGGATCAACCTTGGTATACGCATCGAACCATTTTGAATAGATAGGGTACGGGAATGTTCCGCCTGCACCGTTTATAAGAGTTACTGCATTGGCTACAGTTGCTGTTAAGAGAAAAACCGCTGCAAAAAACAGCCCTATTTTTCTAATCATTTTTACCTTCTCCTTTTTTAATTTAATAATTTAAGGAGAAGGTAGCAAAGTTCTGTTACAGTGCTGTTACGGATAGGAAAAATTTGCGCCACTTTTAGATGACTTAGGCTTTTGGTCATACGCCGCGTTATCTTCGTTGCATCTTGTTTGCGTAGGGACAGCAACCTACCGCCAGTGGTTATAATCAATGAAACGGCAGGCGGCAGATTGCCGCCCCTACACGGAATCCTATGTTATTAATCATATAAAACCTGTGAGATTAAGCATAGTCTTGGCTTATAGGTTTTTACTACCCCTAGTTTCCTAACAAGGGAAAGCGGGGCAGATCAGAGATCTTCTCTGGCCTGTTTGGGAGAAAACCGTACTGCAACAACTCTCACAACGGCAAGGGAAAGGACAAGAGATATCAACATTGCCAGCTTTTCCCACTGCATATCCCGGTACCAAAAAGCCATTACCTCTGTAAGAACCGTAACAATAACGGTATCGATAATATATGTAACCTTTACCCTACCTTCAGAAAAATAAGCCAGAGCTGTTCTGAAAACCTCCACCATTGCAAGAACTGTAAGAGCATTAACAAGAAGACGACGGAAAAAGTCATGGAAATCTGAGCTGAAAATCAGCCTCAGATCATAAAGTGTATATCCTACGCCAATTAAGATACCGGACATGATGGCAAGGATAAGGAAAGAGAGTAAAACCCGGGTTGCAGATTCAAAAAAATAAGTTACTTTGTCACTTACAATATCATATTTAAGCATTTCCGCTCCTATATCCCTCTTAAAATTACTTCTGGGAAAATTCTAGCAGGGAAGGAGCACGGTAATGTTACAGGTGAGAAAAAATTGTGCCACGCATTTTTATGACTTCTCTTTAGCTAATCGACTGATTACATTTTTAGCCTATAACATCAAGTTATACCTGAGCTCGCTGGCTTCCGACTGATTTTCAGATATGTTTTTTATGAGCGGGAGGAAATTGAGCAGCGTCAGGAAACGAGAGGCAGCAAGGAAACCATTTTGATTGCTTCGTCGCATACGCTCCTCGCAAAGACATAATGGCACAGGATTTTATGTAGGGGCGGCAATCTGCCGCCCGCCGTTTCATTGATTACAATCGCGGGCGGCAGGTTGCCGCCCCTACGCAAACAAGATACAACGAAGGCAACGCAGTATATGGCCAAAAGCCTGCGTCACATAAAATTATACTGCCCGTTTAAGCGTAAAGCTAAAAGTCGACCCCTCTCCTTCAATACTTTTAACCTTAACAACACTACCATGAAGCTGTACTATATGCTTTACAATGGCTAAGCCTAAACCGGTACCACCTTCATCTCTGGCTCTGCCTTTATCCACTCTGTAAAACCTCTCAAAAAGTCTTGGAATACTATCGCTAGGAATCCCTTGTCCTGTATCCACAACAGCAACCCTTACATCATTACCCTCTGAATCCAGAGTAATTGTTACACTGTCACCTGAAGAGCTGTACTTTATCGCGTTTGATACCAGATTAAAGAGAACTTGCCCTATTTTGGATTCATCTGCCATTACAAAAGCTTGATCCCTATCTTTTACAACACTTAAATGTATCCCTTTTAAGGCAGCTTTGGACTCCAACAGCACTAAAACATTCTGTACAATCTCTGTAAGATCAACTCTGCTAATCTTAAGAGAAAACTTGGACGATTCCAACTCTGAAAGGTTCAGAAGATCGCTAATCAGTTCTGTAAGGCGTTCAGCATGTTTATCAATTGTTTTTGCAAATTGATCCGCTTTTTCAGGATTATCATTGATTATGCCTGAATGCAAAGCCTCCGCATAACCTTTAATAACGGCAACTGGCGTTCTAAGCTCATGGGATACATTGGCAACAAAATCTTTTCTGATCTCTTCAATACGCTTCATATCTGTAACATCATGAAAAACCGCTACAACACCACCTGAATAAAGAGGAACCCAGCTAATTCGAACTGTATTTGTACTCTCTCCAATAACATCAATTTCATTTTGCAGTTCTCGCCCTTTGTCTATAACTTCTCTATAGGCATCCAGCAATCTCGGATCACGACACACATCAGTTAAAGACTTCCCCTTAACAGTAAGATCAAGACCAAAAAGCTTACAAAATGCAGGATTAATTATTGATATTTCTCCAGAACTATTTGTAACAAGAAGCCCTTCATTCATACTGTTAAGTATAACATCAAGCCTGTCGCGCTCTTTTTTAAGCCTTTTCACACTTTTTTCGAGACGGCTTGTCATGTCGTTCATTACGTTCGCAAGATCACCAACTTCATCATGCCACTCTGCGGGAAATCTTTTGCTGAAATCTCCGTCCCCTATCTCCCTGGCTATCGCAGCTATCTGCCGTAATGGCCTTGATGTAAGCTCTGATAAAAGGTAACTGAATAAAATTGAAGAAAGAAATGCCACAAGAAAAGTTAGGCCCAACGTGGTGTTAAGAGCAGACTTTGCATCTTTAACTATAGTAAGAGGAATGGCAAGGCGTATAATTCCATCCGGCTTTGCTTTATCGCCAAAGGGCATGGCCGTGTACAGCATATCAATGTTAAGTGTTGCTGAATGGCGAATTGATGTTCCTTTCCCGCTAGCCATTGCGCTTCTCACTTCCGGCCGGTTTTTGTGGTTTTCAAGTGTATCAAGCCTTGCTGCGCCTACTTCAGAATCACCAAAGACCTTACCCTCAACTGCGATCACAGTTACCCTGGCTTTAATTGTTTTTCCGATCTCATCTGCAAATTTCTGGGCATTTACAAACTCACCATGTAAATCACTGTTAGCCATAAGAACTGCAAGAGCCGTCTGATTAAATAGGTGATCTTGAATGGAACCAATCAAAGAATCCTGTAATGACTTATTAAGATAGTAATAGACACCCAAGCTCAACATACAAGCCAGCAACAGGTAAGAAAGCATAAGTTTTGTTCTGAAAGAAAACTTCACGGAAGCTCCAGTTTATAACCATATCCCCGGACTGTCTGGATCATATCTTTCGCACTGCCAAGCTTGTTGCGGAGGCGGGTAAGGTGAGTATCAACGGTTCTCGTATCAGCGCTGCTGTTATATCCCCAAATTTCTGTTAAAAGCTGTTCACGGCTTTGAACTCTGCCGCACCTTGATACCAGCGTTAATAACAGCTTGAATTCTGTAAAAGTAAGCTGTATCTCTTCCTCGTCCACTTTTACAAGATGCCTGACAGTATCAATAAAAATAGGGCCGGCAGATATAACCTCACTGGCGCCCTGAAGCTTTGAACGGCGAAGTATGGCATTTATCCTGAGGAGCAATTCGCGGGTTGAAAAAGGTTTTACAAGGTAATCATCAGCTCCTACTTCAAAACCAACGACCCGGTCTATCTCTTCCCCTTTTGCAGTTACCATTATTATCGGAATAGACGCTGTTATATCTTTACGTTTCAAAGTCTTACAGACTTCAATCCCTGACATTTCCGGCAACATAAGATCCAGGATAACAATATCAGGTAATTCCTTTGTTACCAAATCAAAACCACTCTTACCATCTGGCGCTATAAAGGTCCTCCACCCTTCTTTTTCAAGATTAAAAGAGATAATTTCCGCTAAATCCATTTCATCTTCAATAATAACCGCTTTCATACTCTTCCTTTTTTGTTTTTTGTAACTGTATCATAGAAACGTTACAGACATGTTACAGGCAGCATTAAATTATGTTCCAAACATGCCTTTAGCTTTTAGTCATATGCTGCATAAAATAGTGTGGAGTGTGAAGAGTGGAGTGTGGAGTTAAACTTCACTCTTCACACTCCACACTGGATTTGTTAAGCCAAAATCATACCATTATGGCTTTACTGAACTTATATCAATAATGACCACAATCAACTCTCCTGACGGCCGGCAAATCGTAACCTCATCATCAATACTCTTTCTGAGAAGAGCCTGCCCCACAGGTGAATCAATACTTATCATACCGCTGCTTACATCAAATTCATCCGGTCCTACGAGCCTGTAACAATACCGGTTTTCGTCTTCATCTTCGTAACTTACCCAGCAGCCAAATGAAACAACTTCCGGATTTTCAGGAATAACAGCAACTTTTAAAACCTTAAGCCGGCTTCCAAGATGCTTCAGCTTCCTGTCTATCTCCCTAAGCCGTTTTTTACCATAGATATACTCTGCATTCTCCGAACGGTCACCTTCTGCGGCAGCATCTGAAACCCCTTGTACAACCTTTGGCCGTTCCACATTCCAAAGATATTCAAACTCTTCCTGAAGTTTTTTCATCCCTTCAGATGTGATGAGATCTGTCATCTTTATCCTCCCCAAACGGAACTGGTATGGAACTGTGTATTGATATTATATAGTAATTTGATTTAATATGTCCTATCTTTCTACGATGCAGATTAATGGCTGGTTGCCTTTTATTAGAACGCGAAGGACAGCAAAATTGATTTTACCTAATGACACAGGATTTTGAGCCATAGGCAAAGCGCCCTGAGGAACAGATCACAAGGCATCGTAGGGGCGCACAGTGTGCGCCCGACAACATGGGCGATCAATGATCGCCCCTACGAGTGTTGCGCGGTCTGCGATGAACGCAACACAGCATATGGCCAAAAGCCGAAGTCATATATCAGGGAAGGAACACATGGACAAAAAAACAACCCTATCCAAAACCGACTACAAATGGATTGAAGAACTTCCACCTTTATCCACAGGTGTTGATGCTTTAACACATGCTTTCAGCCATTACTATACATACTTTTTAGGAAGAAACCGTCATAACAAAGCCTTCCATTACCACTATATGGCCCTCTCCTTTACCATCAGAGACAGGATAATGGAAAGATGGAAAAAGACTTATGGCGCATATGCGGACGCAAACTGTAAACGCGGGTACTATCTCTCTCTTGAGTTCCTTATGGGCCGGGCTCTTGGAAATGCCCTTTTAAACCTCGGAATTGATAAAAACACGAAGGAGAGCCTATGCTCACTTGGCCTTGAGCTTGAGGAAATCGAAGCAGCAGAACATGATGCAGGGCTGGGAAATGGCGGCCTTGGAAGGCTTGCCGCATGTTTTCTTGATAGCTGCGCAACACTGCAGCTACCTGTTATGGGATATGGAATACGCTATGAATATGGCATGTTCAGGCAAAGAATAGAAAACGGCAGGCAGGTTGAAGAGCCTGACAGGTGGCTTAGGGGGGGGTACCCCTGGGAGTTCCAGCGTCTGGAGTATATCCAGCGCATTAGGTATGGGGGAAAGACTGAAGCATATAAAGACGCAAGAGGAGTTCTCCGTCACAGATGGGTTGAAACCAATGATGTTTTGGCAATTCCCTTTGATACGCCAATTCCGGGATATGAAAATAATACAGTGAACACTCTCAGGCTTTGGAAAGCAGTTGCAACAGATGAGTTCAATTTGGATGAGTTCAATTCAGGAAGTTATACTGAAGCTGTTTCAACTAAAAACGAGGCGGAAAACATAACAATGGTTCTTTATCCCAATGATGCCAGTGAAAATGGAAAAGAGCTTAGGTTAAAACAACAGTACTTTCTGGCTTCCGCCAGTTTACAGGATGTTATAAGAAGATGGCGGGTAGTTCTTAAAGGAGATTTTAAAGATTTTGCCGAGAAAAACTGTTTCCAGCTTAACGACACTCATCCAAGCTGCGCAGTTCCTGAATTAATGCGGATACTTATGGACGAAATCTTTATGACATGGGATGAAGCATGGAGTATTACATGTAAAACCATGGCATACACAAACCACACCCTTCTTCCTGAAGCTTTAGAGAAATGGCCTCTCGAAATTTTTGAAAGACTTTTTCCAAGGATACTAGAGATAATTTTTGAGATAAATGCAAGACTTCTTGCTCAAGTTGCTTTTAAATGGCCCGGAGATAACGACAGGTTGCGGCGCATGTCAATTATAGAAGAAGGGGAAACAAAACAGATAAGAATGGCATACCTTGCTATTGCAGCCAGTTTTTCCGTTAACGGCGTTGCGGAGCTCCATTCAGAGCTTTTAAAGAAAGGATTGTTTCACGATTTCTACGAACTCTGGCCGGAAAAGTTCAATAACAAAACTAACGGGGTTACACCAAGAAGATGGTTATGTCTCTGCAATCCTCTTTTGAGTGATCTCTTAAGTAAACATATCGGCAAAAGCTGGATATCTGATCTGCAGCAGATAGAAAAAATCTCGCATTTAGCGGATGATCCTGAATTCAGAAAAGAGTGGCAGAACGTCAGAATAGAGAATAAAAAGCGGCTGGCAGCCATGGTACTAAATGATTGCGGAATAGAGTTCAACCCCCTTGCCATGTTTGATGTACAGACAAAAAGAATCCACGAGTACAAAAGGCAGCTTCTGAATATTCTTCACGTTATCCACCTCTATAACAGAATAAAGCAAGGAGATACTGACAACTGGACAGACAGATGCGTTCTCATAGGCGGGAAGGCTGCTCCGGGCTATGCAATGGCAAAGTTACTAATTAAATTTATCAATAATGTGGCCGATATTATAAATGACGACCCGGACGTTGGTAACAAGCTTAAAGTGGCATTCCTCCCGGATTACCGTGTAACGGCAATGGAGATTATTGCTCCTGCAACAGACCTGTCAGAACAGATATCAACGGCAGGAAAAGAAGCTTCAGGAACAGGGAACATGAAGTTTATGATGAACGGAGCCGTTACAATAGGGACTCTTGATGGCGCAAATATTGAAATACTTGAGGAGGTAGGCAAAGAGAATTTCTTTATGTTCGGCTTAACTGCGGAGGAGGTGGAAAAGACCAAGGCAAATTACAACCCTGAAGCAATAATTTCTGAAAGTAGAGAACTTGGTCAGGTTATTTCCATTATCGAATCAGGCCATTTTAACATTTTTGAGCCCGGTATTTTTAATCCAATACTTGATGCAATAAAGTCACCTGATGATCCGTGGCTTGTAGCGGCAGATTTCAACTCTTATTTGAAAGCACAAACTTTGGCTGCTGAAGCCTATTCAGATAAAGAACGCTGGACAAAAATGAGTATTATAAACAGCGCAAAGAGTGGGAAGTTTTCAACTGACAGAACTATTAAAGAGTATAACAGGGATATATGGCATTTATCCCAAGTCAAACCTAAGGAGAGTTTGTAGTTTATCTAACGGCTTCAATTAAGGGCCGGATGCTACGTTACTCTCGTCGTGTATCGTTCAACGGTTATAAGGGTGACTTGCAGTCGCCAGATTATCGGGCGCACATAGTGCGTCCCTACATACGCTTCACGCTCTGCTCCTCGGCTGCCGTCATTGCGGACTCGATCCGCAGCAATCCTCCGCTATTTGGAGATTGCGGGTCAAGCCCGCAATGACGTCTCTGTGCCATTAGGTAAAATAATATAGAAGCGGCAACCTGCCGCCCGTGTTGTTGGACTGGCGCACACTGTGCGCCCCTACGATTCCTAACGAATGGTAGCAAAACAATAATACAATTAGGCAATTTTTTGAACGTTACGATATATACCGTCAAAGCATATAAGCTAAGGTTATACCTGAGCTCATACGTTTTAAGTCATCGTAAAATCAATTGAAATGATATTGCATACTTATACGATTAGGCAATAATGCTCTTTTTGAGTTTGGAGTGCGAAGATTTTCAACTCCACACTCCACACTATTTAACCTTACCAATTATACCTAACTCCAGCATTAAGTTTCCAAGGTACTTCTATTCTACTTCCTTTTATGTATTCATAGTCTGCATGTACTTCTGTGCTGTTTGTTAGTTGCCACGCTACACCGCCCCCTACTTGGTATCTATCCCCTGCTGTGTTGGCTTTTAGAGTGTCTCCGTCGTAGTCTATTCCGCCGTTGTCTGTCCAGGTTCTTCCATACATTCCTTTTACGTAAGGCTGTATGCTTCCTGTTTCTGTTTTGATGTTCTTCCCTGCTACTATTCCTGTTCTTAGATCGTAGCTTGTACTTTTTCTCTGTTCTATGTTTGCTGCGTTTCCGCTTGTTGTGAAGTTAGCTCCGGTGAAGTTGACTATTGTTCCCTGTATTTGTGGTTCTATGTACCAGCCTGTTTTTGTTTTGAATTGATGCCCTGCTTCTATTGATGCGCTTATTCCCCAGTTACCGTAGTCAGCTCTGCTGTTTTCTGTGTCATAGGCTTTTATGCTGTTTTGGAGGTGGCCTATTTTTACTGTTGCATCTATGTAACAGCCGTTGTTACCTGTCAATGTGCCGTATATACCACCATATATGGTTTCGGTTATGCTTTGCCCTGCTGCTCCGCTCATGCTTCTTCTGCTGTTTGTGTATCCTGCCATTAACCCTGTGTATATTTTCCCTTTTTGGGTGTTGTATT
>WQYY01000010.1 GCA_009780995.1 Desulfuromonadales bacterium | reverse complement strand
AAGCGGCGGTATATCCCGCCCTGACCCGTTATACACACAAATGGGATTTTCTCAGCTCCGTGCCCTTTCAAAGCGTGGTATATGCTCTCCTTTTGATGCAGCAGGTGATGGCCTTGTTGTAGGTGAAGGTGCGGGAATATTTATGCTGAAAAGAACTGAAGACGCTATTACTCATGGAGACAGAATATACGGCATAATCCGCGCCGTAGGCCTATCAAACGACGTAGGAGGGAGTCTTTTAGCTCCAATGTCAGAGGGGCAACTAAGGGCAATGAAAGATGCCTATACAAAGGCAGAATGGAAACCTGAAGATGTTGATATAATAGAATGCCACGCAACAGGGACTCCGGTTGGGGACGCAACAGAATTCAGCACAATGGAGAAGCTTTGGGAAGGAAGTAGCGGAGAAAACCGCTGCGTAATAGGATCTGTAAAATCAAATATAGGGCATCTTCTCACTGCCGCCGGTGCAGCCGCACTTACAAAAATTATCCTCTCCGCTCAAAAAGGGGTTTTCCCGCCAACCGCAAATTTCACAAAGCCTCAACCAGGAATAAACCTTGATAAAAGCCGGTTCAGAATACTTACAAATCATGAAAAATGGAACCAAAGAGAGGAAGGAATACCGCGCAGAGCAGGAATCAGCGCCTTTGGTTTTGGAGGGATAAACGCACACCTTCTTTTTGAAGAGTGGCTTCCTGACAGTGCAAAGCTTTATAAAAAAACTGTTAGCAAAAAACCAACTCCCAAAACTACTGATATTGCGGTGATAGGTATTGATTCAACTTTGAGCTCCTGGAAAACAACATCAGATATGAAACGCCACCTGTTCACCGGCGAGAATCATATAGTGCCCACAGAACCTAATAAATGGTGGGAAGCTGAAAAAACTGACTGGTTTAAAAAAGAGGGACTGGGATCAACCCCTTTTATTGGCCATTACATGGATGAAATTTCTATTCCCTCGAATAAGTTCCGTATCCCACCTCTTGAAATAGAGGAGATGCTTCCTCAGCAACTACTTATGCTTAAAAGCGCTGCTAATGCCATTGCTGACGCAAAGATAGACGAACAGGACAACAAAAAGACCGGCGTTTTCATAGGTATAGCTTTTGATCTTAACAGCACAAATTTCAGCTATCGCTGGACTCTGCCGAGTAAAGCGGAGAAATGGAACAAAGAGCTGGAATTGGGTTTTGACGGAGAGAATCTGGAATCATGGGTTTTATCCCTTAAAGATGAATTATCCCCGCCGCTTACGGCAAACCGTACAATGGGAGCACTGGGCAATATAGTTGCCAGTAGAATAGCCAGAGAATTCCGCTGCGGAGGCCCAAGCTTTACCCTGTCCAGTGAAGAGACTTCCGGAGCCAGGGCTTTGGAAACAGCTATATCCCTCCTGGAAAAAGGTGAAATAAATAAAGCTGTTGTAGGAGCTGTTGATCTGGCAGGAGATATAAGAGCAGTCCTGGGGCATAACGCTTTAAAACCTTTTTCACAAAAAGGAGCAGCCCGCCCCTTTGGAGCAGATGCTGATGGAGCTATTATAGGAGAAGGGGCAGCAACAGTAATATTAAAACGCCTTGAAGACGCAAAGCAAGAGGGAGACAGAATATACGCTGTAATAAAAGGAATTGGAATCTCCAGCAGCAAATATATAGCTCCTGAAGCCGAAGCATATACAAGAGCCATTAACGATGCCCATAGTCAGGCAGGAATAACCCCTGACAGAATAGGCTATATTGAGGCCAATGCAGCAGGATATGCGCCCGAAGATATAACAGAATCTGAAGCTCTCGCAGAAATATGGAATAAATCCAATGTTGCAAAGCGCAGTTGCGCTCTGGCTGCTATAAAAGGGGAAACAGGAAATACAGGAGCAGCATCTTCAATCATATCCCTGGTTAGAGGCTGTATGGCTCTTTATTATGAAACTATCCCAGGCTTACAATCAATATCGGAATCTTCTCCAAACCAGGCAGTTTCAGAACAATTCTATATACCCGAATCTTCCCGTTACTGGCTTCATAACCGTGTGGAAGGCCTCCGTATTGCTGCTGCCAGTTCTGCAGGGATTGACGGAAGCTGTTGCCATATTATCCTTGAAGAGCATGAGTCAAATGAACGAAACAGAATAGATACATGGCAACGCTCAGAGTACGGGAAAGAAGCTCTATTTATACTTCAGGGAAATAGCAACGAACAGCTTAAAGAAGAAATTGGGAAATTAAATGAAACGGTAAAAAGCTCGGATCAGAGCATAAATTATCTGGCTTCTGAGTTAATTTCTGCTATGAAAAAAGAAGGACTCCCTCAAACTATTGCAATTATTGCCAAAGATAAATCAGAATTCCTTCAGCTTTTGGAAAGAGCGGAAAAGCAGGTTACAGGCGAAAACCATATCCCCACTATGCTACCTCAGCTAAGAGACAGGCTCTTTTATACAGCTTCACCTCTTGGAAAAGATGCGAAAATAGCCTTTCTTTTTCCTGGTTCAGGAAACCATTTCCCCGAAATGAGCATGGACATCTCCATGAGATGGCCTCAGATTTTCAGGGAGCAGGAAAAGGAAAATCTTTTCCTTAAAAGCCAGTTCCAGCCGGAACTTTTCTGGAATGGCGCTTCTTCGGAAGAGATAAACAACGATTACAGAGGGGTTATCTTCGGCCAGGTTACAAATGGATCTGCCACCAGTGATATTGTCAGAAGCTTTGGTATAAACCCCGAAGCTGTGATTGGCTACAGTCTTGGAGAAACAGCTGGGCTCTTTGCTATGAAAGCCTGGAAAAACCGGGACGGTATGCTTAAAAGAATGTATGGATCATCACTGTTTATACATGATCTTGCGGGAGAGTGCCGTGCTGCCGCAAAGCACTGGAACCTGCCTGAAGGGAAAAAAGTTGACTGGCTTACCGGCGTTGTGAACGCTCCGGCAAAAGAGGTGCGCCGAGCCATAAAAATGGCTCAAAATGTCTACCTTCTCATAGTTAATACCTATCATGAATCCGTAATAGGTGGTGAGGCTAAAAATATTAAACGCCTTGTTGCTATGTTAGGCGCTGATTTTATACCTCTAAATGGCGTAACAACCGTACATTGCGAAGTTGTAAAAGAAGTTGCAAAAGCTTACAGAGACCTCCATCTTCTGCCAACTAGCCCGCCGGAAGAGATAAAATTCTACAGCGGAGCCGGAGGTACGTCTTATGAACTGAATGAAGAGAGCGCTGCTGATTCGATTCTGGCACAGGCAATTGAAGGGATTGATTATCCTCAAGTCATTCAGACAGCATATGATGGCGGGATAAGGGTATTCCTTGAAATGGGGCCCGGTACATCTTGTACAAGAATGGTCTCCAGCATACTAAAAAACAAGGAACATATTGCAAGGAGCGCATCATCAACCTCTATGGATAGTGAAAGTTCCATACTCCGCCTTATAGGCCATATGGCATCTGAAAATATCCCTGTTGATCTTTCACAGCTTATAATAAAAGAAGAGATAGAGGTCTTAACCGTTTCCAGTAAAACAATAGTGGTAAAAACCGGAGGAAAAGCCTTCAATCCTTCTCTTCTGTCTGTAGAGCCGGTCATCACCAAACCTGAAGAAAAAATTGAAGGGCCGGAAGAGTTATTAAAGCCTATCGATGCCATTCACATAAAAGAAACTCCACAATTTGAAGCAAAAACAGCAACTAAACCTTTAGAATATCCAAATGTAAATTCTATAAGCAAAAATCCGGTAAACCCTTCAGAAGCAGCAGGTATTATCAAAGAGTTTGCGTCAGCCCAGCAAGCCAGGTTAAAAGCCCATGAAGCATACCTGAGATTTTCTGAAAATATCAGTAAAACAGTTGCAGACCTCATCTCTCTCCATATATCCCTTCAGAAAGGGAGTTCAGAAAGTGTCCTAGAGTATGAAACAGAGCCGAGAGCCCCTATAAATACAGCTGTAGATAAACCAGCTCCTCTATTTGACAGAGGTGCCTGTCTTGAATTTGCAAGAGGCTCTGTAGCAAAAATGTTGGGCGATAAATTCGCTGAAGTTGATACCTTTCCTACCAGAGTCAGGTTACCTGATGAACCCCTAATGCTTGTTGACAGGATAACTCTCCTTGAGGGAGAACCGCTATCAATGAGTCATGGTCGTGTAGTTACTGAGCATGATATACTGCCCAGGGCATGGTATCTTGATGGCAACAGAATTCCGACATGTATAGCTGTTGAAGCCGGGCAAGCCGACCTATTCCTTTCAGGATATCTGGGTATAGACTTTATCACAAAAGGATTAGCAGTTTACAGACTTCTTGATGCGGTAGTCACATTCCACAGCAGCCTGCCGGAGCCCGGAAAAACCATAAGCTACGACATACATATTGAACGCTTCTTTCAACAGGGAGATACACGGCTTTTCCGGTTCTTCTTTGAAGCCTCAGTAGATGGTAAACCTTTACTCTCTATGAGAGAGGGGTGTGCAGGCTTTTTTACAGAAACCGAATTGAATGAAGGAAAAGGTGTTGTCAGAACGGCCTTGGATACGCAGCCTGCAAAGGGTAAAAAACCGGCAGATTGGCAGAAGTTGGCTGTCATGCAGAAGGAAAGTTACAGTGAAGAGCAGCTTAATGCTCTCAGAAAAGGGGATTTAGCCAAATGTTTCGGCGCTGAATTTGCCGACGTTAGGCTCAACAAACCTCTGACAATTCCAGATGGCAAAATGGAACTGGTTCACAGGGTTATCGAAGTTATCCCAGACGGAGGCCGCTATGGTGAAGGTTTTATCCGGGCAGAAGCAGATATACGTCCCGATGATTGGTTTATAACCTGTCATTTTGTAGATGACAGGGTAATGCCTGGGACTCTTATGTACGAATGCTGTATGCACACCCTTCGTATATTCCTCTTAAGAATGGGCTGGATTGCTGAAGCAAACGAAGGCGCCGTATGGGAACCTGTTCCAGGAGTCGCCAGCCGTCTACGCTGCCGTGGACAAGTATTAGAGACAACCAAAACAGTAACTTATGAAGTGACCATAAAAGAGCTCGGATACAGGCCTGAACCTTACGCTATAGCTGATGCTATGATGTACGCAGACGGAAAGCCTATAGTAGAGATATGCGATATGTCTGTAAGGCTCTCAGGCACAACAAAAGAAAAGCTCCTTAGCCTCTGGAGTGATAAAAATAAAACCTATAACAGCAACAAACCAGCAATCTACACAAAAGAGCAGATACTGGCACTCAGTAACGGTAAACCGTCAGAAGGTTTTGGGGATAAATACAGAATATTTGACACAGAGCGGAAAATAGCACGGCTTCCCGGACCGCCTTTTCAGTTTATAGACAGAATAACGGCAGCTAAAGGGGACCCCTGGGAAATGAAAGCAGGAGCTGAAGCTGAAGCTCAGTATGATATCCCCTCTGATGCCTGGTACTTTGAAGCAGACAGTCAAAAAATAATGCCGTTTTCTGTTCTGCTTGAAGCTGCCCTGCAACCTTGCGGCTGGCTGGCAGCTTATGCAGGCTCAGCTCTCACAAGTCCAGTTGACCTCTCTTTCCGTAACCTTGGTGGAAATGCCGTGCAGCACAGAATTGTTACCCCTGAAACAGGAACAATTACAGCCTCAGCTGCAATGAAAAAAGTTGCTACAAGCGGAGGAATGATAATTCAGGAGTACGATTTTTCTATATCTGATTCCGCAGGAGTTCTGTATGAAGGAGAGACCACGTTCGGTTTCTTCTCAAAAGATGCCCTTGCAAAGCAGGTGGGGATAAAAGATGCCGCTCTCTACAACCCTTCATCAGAAGAGTTAGCCATAAGCCAAAGCATAGAGTACCCTACAGAATGGCCTTTCCATCAAAAAGAACTTAAAATGATAGATAAAATTGATATATTTATACCTGATGGAGGAGAGAAATCCCTTGGCTATATACGAGGGACTAAAGCTGTAGACCCTGAAGAATGGTTTTTTAAAGCTCACTTTTTTGAGGATCCGGTAACACCAGGCTCTTTGGGACTTGAGTCTTTTGTCCAACTACTGAAATTCGCAGCTTTTAAACGCTGGGGAATGAAAAAAGGAGAAATGTTTCAATCTCCTATGATTAATATGAACCATAAATGGCTCTACAGAGGGCAGATAATCCCATCAAACAACTCTGTAACGGTTGAAGCCATTATAACCTCAGTTGATGACCAAAAACGGCAGTTGACAGGAGATGGCTTGCTCTCAGTGGACAATAAAGTAATTTACCAGATGAAAGATTTTTCCTTAAGTATAGGATAAGAAATATTATTATCGGAGAACCATGAAATATTCAAAAGTATATATAAAATCCATAGGCTATGAACTGGCGCCTGTAGTCGTAACATCAACAGAGCTTGAAAGCCGCCTGGAGCCCCTTTATAAAACCCTTCACTTCACTCCGGGACAACTTTATACCCTTACCGGAATAAATGAGAGAAGATGGTGGGAACCAGGTTCTCTTCTCTCCGATGGAGCAACAGTGGCAGCAGAAAAGGCTATTGAGAACAGCGGCGTGAAAATTGAAGATATCGGCGCGCTTGTTTATACAGGGGTATGCAGGGAGCAATTTGAACCTGCTACAGCCTGCCGTGTAGCCTCTAATCTCGGAATACATGGCAGTGTCCCGATTTATGACATTTCAAACGCATGTCTGGGAGTTCTTAACGGAATACTTGATATCGCAAACAGAATAGAATTGGGGCAGATTCGGGCAGGGCTGATTGTTTCCTGCGAAAGCGCAAGAGAAATAAATGAACTAATGATAAACCGGATGCTGGAAGAAAAGAACATGGAGAGGTTTGCCTCATCACTTGCGACCCTTACCGGCGGATCGGGAGCTGTAGCAGTTCTTCTTACAGATGGCTCTTTTCCTGAAAAACAGGGTCATAAACTTCTGGGAGGTGTAACAGAAGCAGCGCCGGAGCATCATGGACTATGCCTATGGGGGATATCTCCTGATAAAAATGGGAAATTCGTACAAACAATGTCCACAGACGGAGTAAACGTAATGAATCATGGTGTGGAACTTGGTAAGCAAACATGGGAAAATTTTCTTAAAGAGATGAACTGGAGCCAGAAAGAAGTGGATAAAGTCGTCTGCCACCAGGTAGGCTCTACTCATCAGGCTGCCATTCTTAAAGCCCTGAACATAGACCCCGGTAAAGACTTTACAACATATGAATCCCTCGGAAACATAGGAACAGTCTCCCTTCCTATAACTCTCGTCCTTGCAGCAGAAAGAGACGAAATCTCAAAAGGGAATAAAGTGGGACTGCTCGGGATAGGAAGCGGCCTTAACTGCCTTATGCTGGGGGTAGAATGGTAACGGGAGCCCTTGAGGCAGAATATCCCTTTAAAAGCAACTTTCTGAATCTAAATGGCCTCAAATACCACTATCTTGATGAAGGTACGGGGAAACCTATCCTTATGCTGCATGGTAACCCCTCATGGTCATTTTATTACAGAAACCTCGTGAAAGCTCTTTCCCCAAATTACCGTTGTATTGTTCCTGACCATATAGGCTGCGGCTTCTCAGACAAACCTGATGATAAGGATTATGATTACACCCTCGCTCAAAGGGTTGATGATCTTGAAGAGCTTATTAAACACCTCGGTATAAAAGAAAAAATAACTCCTGTGCTCCATGACTGGGGTGGAATGATTGGTATGGCTTGGGCTGCCAAACATTCTGAAATGGTGAAGCGGCTGGTTATCCTTAACACAGCTGCTTTTCATCTCCCAAAAGAAAAGCCATTTCCTCTGGCTCTCAAAATCTGCCGTGACACCGCATTAGGAGCGCTACTTGTAAGAGGCTTTAATGCTTTCAGTCTTGCCGCATCATTTGTAGGGTGTAAAAAGAACCCTATGCCTCCGGCATTAAGGAAACTGTACCGTTTACCTTACAACTCATGGAAAAACCGGATTGCTACCCTTCGCTTTGTTCAGGATATCCCCTTAAAAAAGGGAGACAGAAACTACGATTTGGTAACCTATGTTTCAGAGGGGTTAGAGCAGTTCTCAAAGTTGCCTGTAATGATTTTATGGGGTGAAAAAGATTTTGTATTTGACAGATACTTTCTTGATGAATGGTGCAGACGCTTCCCTGGAGCGGAAATTCACTCATGGCCTGATGCTGGGCATTATGTTCTGGAAGATATGAAAGAAGAAATTATACCGATTATAAAAGGGTTTCTTCTTAGATGACCTCGGCTTTTGGTTATATGTTACCTGAAATTCCCCTCTGTGGAGGGGTGCCCGCAGGGTGGGGTGGTTCGGGCGACCGGGGACGGTCGCCCCTACTCGAAAAGAGCATTATTGCCTAATTATGCAAATATACAATATCGTTTCAGCTGATTTTTAAATGCCTTAAAACCTATGAGCTGAGATAATACCTGAGCTAATAGGTTTTAGCAATACAGGTGATAACATTCAAAAAATTGCCTAATTATATATTATCAATAAATCACACTTCGCAGAGCTAGTAAAGACAGACCTTTAACCACCTCGCCCAATTCCCCTCCCATGGAGGGGTGGCCGAAGGCCGGGGTGGTGGCACACCTCCACAGAAGAGAATCGTTGCGGGCGCACACTGTGCGCCCCTACGTAATACATAAAACTCTTATGCTTTCTTTACTCCCCTGTTATTTTGCGGATACAATTGTTAATTTGGTCCGCCACATATACGTTTCCCGCAGCGTCAACTGCCACGCCGGAGGGATTGCTAAACTGCGCCACCGTGAGCGGGCCGTCGGCAAAACCAGGCGTGCCGCTCCCCGCAAGGGTACTCACCACCCCTGCAGGAGTGATTTTGCGGATGCAGTTGTTAACAGTGTCTGCCACATATACGTCCCCTGTTGCGTCAACTGCTACGCCAACGGGCTGATTAAACTGCGCCGCTGTTCCTGCTCCGTCAGCAAACCCCATCGTACCGCTTCCTGCAAAGGTACTCACCACACCTGCAGGAGTGATTTTGCGGATGCAGTTGTTACCTTTATCCGCCACATATACGTTGCCTGCAGCGTCAACTGCTACGCCTGTGGGATTCCAGAACTGCGCCGCTGTTCCTGTGCCATTGACAAAACCAAGATCGCCGCTCCCTGCAATGGTGCTCACCACACCTGCAGAAGTGATTTTGCGGATACGGTTGTTATTCATGTCTGCCACATATACGTTACCATCTGCATCAACTGCTATGCTATAGGGATAAAGAAACATCGCCGTCGCTCCTGCTCCGTCTGCAAAACCTAGCGTACCGCTGCCGGCAAGAGTGTTCACCACCCCTGTTGGTGTGATTTTGTCAATGCGGCAGCCACCCATGTCTGCCACATATACGTTGCCCGTAGCGTCAACTGCTACGCCTGTGGGCTCCCATAACTGCACCACCGCACCTGCACCCCCCGCAATGGTGCTCACCACCCCTGTCGACGTGATTTTACGGATACGCGCATTAATAGAATCCGCCACATATACGTTGCCTGCAGTATCAACTGCTACGCCTATGGGATAGTTAAACTGCGCTGCCGCTCCCGTACCGTCGGCAAAACCGTTTGTACCGGCGGCGCCGCTCCCTGCAAGGGTAGTTACACTGTAAGTAAGTATGTAGGTGAAATCACTGGCAGAAGTTACTGTGTTCCCCGCTACGGTTACTTTCAGCTTCCCGCTGCAAAGCGTGTTTTTAGGTACAGTTACTTTAATTTCTGTAGGAGTTGTCGAAGTAACTACAGCCGACACGCCATTGAAGGTAACGCTGTTTTCTGTAGAAACGCTGCTGAAGTTTTGACCGGTAATGGTAACCGTTTCACCATAGGCAGCAGAAGCAGGAGCGAAAGAAGTGATCTCTACCTGCGCTGCAGGCGGTGTCTGCGGTGTTCCTCCACTGTTATTTCCACCATTGTTACCGGTGTTTGTGCCTCCACCACTACTTCCGCTATTGTTACCTGTACTTGTTCCTCCACCGCCACCGCCGCCACAACCGAACAGAACCGCTGTTATACATACAACTGCCAATAGCTTCCAAGTTTTCATTTTCTCCCCCGTTATAATAAAAAATCAATTTCTACAATAACGACAGCCCATTAAACGCAAAAGAGCCGAAAAAGGAAAATTCCTTTTTCGGCTCTTTTGTCGCTAAAACGGCTACTGTCACTCTTACGTGATATACATTGCTCCGTTGTGCGTTGTGACAAATCAACACCCTCTTTTTTTATTTAAGGTGAAATTTGCACAATATAATTCTTTGTGTCAAGTTTTTTCATAATTTTCTTTTATTTTTGTGAAAAATAATGAATGTTAATTGAAAAGAGTATTATTGCCTAATCGCATTAATATACAATATCATTTTAGCTGATTTTCGAATGCAATAAAACCTGTTAGCTGAGATAATGCCTGAGCTAACAGGTTTTAGTAATGCTAGTAGCAATATCTAAAAAATTGCCTAATTCTCTATTATCAATAAACCGCGCTTCGCGGAACTTGTAAAGACAGGCCTTTAACCACCCTGCCCAATTCCCTTCCCTTGGAGGGGTGGCCGAAGGCCGGGGTGGTGGTACCTCTCCATAGGTAGGAATTTGTTTTACGGGCGAACACAGTTCGCCCCTACAATATTTTCGTGTCTTTCGCGTTTTTCGCGGTTAAATCAAATGTTCTGGTTTCTCTCTGTGATCTCTGTGCCTCTGTAAGGAATAAAGAAGCATGACCAATAGCTGAAGCCGTTATTTGAGATTCTTCCTTATCCTTTCTACCGCTTCCTCAACATTCTCGCGATGCCCAAAAGCTGAAAGCCTGAAAAACCCTTCTCCGCTTGGACCAAAGCCTGAGCCTGGCGTTCCTACCACATTTGCCTCTGTAAGCAGTTTGTCAAAGAAGTCCCAGCTACTCATATTATTTGGAGTTTTAAGCCAGATATATGGAGCATTTAGGCCACCATAAAGGGTAAGGCCGGCTGACGCCAAACCTTCACGGATTATACGGGCGTTTTCCATATAGTAATCCACTATAGCCTTCGTCTCTCTCCACCCTTCATCACTGTAAACTGCCGCCGCTGCCCGCTGCACAGGATATGATGCCCCGTTAAACTTGGTTGTTGTCCTGCGAAGCCATAGCTTATTAAAGCTATATTTCTCACCGGTTGAAGTTGTTCCCATTACCTCTTCAGGAACAACTACAAGACCGCAGCGTACGCCTGTAAATCCAGCTGTTTTTGAGAATGAGCGAAACTCTATGGCGCACTTCTTTGCCCCTTCTATTTGGTATATTGAGTGTGGAATTTCAGAATCTGTTATAAACGCTTCATATGCCGCATCAAAGAAGATCACCGCATCATTGGCAATGGCATAATCTACCCATTTTTTCAATTCGGCTTTTGTAGCTACCGTACCTGTGGGGTTATTGGGGAAGCAGAGGTAGATTATATCCACTTTGGTTGTTGGAAGAGCAGGGATAAAGCCATTCTCTTCCGTACATGGCATATATACTATTCCCTTGTAATACCCCTTTTCATCAGCCTCTCCTGTTCTGCCTATCATCACGTTTGTATCGTTATACACAGGGTAAACCGGATCGCCTATTGCCACCACATTATCCATAGCAAAAATATCAAGTATATTCGCACAGTCACATTTCGAACCGTCAGAGATAAACATTTCTTCTGTCTTAAGCTCCACACCTAAAGGTTTGTAGGACTTTTCAATTACTTCGTTTATAAGCCAGTCATATCCCTGCTCAGGGCCGTAACCTGCAAAGTGGTCTATTGTACCGAGATCGTCCACAGCTTTATGAAAAGCCTTAAGCACTGTCGGTGCCAAAGGACGGGTTACATCACCAATACCAAGACGAATTACCTTTGCGGCCGGGTTTGCTTCTGTAAAAGCCCGTACCCGTCTTCCTATTTCCGGGAAAAGATATCCTGCTTTAAGCTTAAGATAATTTTCGTTGATTTTCGCCATTTTACTTACCTTTCTTGAATTATCGGATTGGCCTGACTTTATAGATTTTTATAAATATAAGGTTCCGTAGGACGGGATGGTTCGGGCGCACACAGTGCGCCCCTACAATTTTGTGTTTTATTTTCGTGTGGTTCGTGCTTTTCGCGGTTCAATCAAATGTTTTGGTTTGGTTTTTCTCTGTGACCTCTGTGAGGGAATTATATTGCCAAAAGCGGAAGCCATCTACTACTTGAGTCCTAGGACGTCCTGCATATCGTACAACCCTGGTTTCTGATTCACTACCCACTTAGCAGCCCGTACAGACCCTCTTGAGAACATATCCCTTGTCATAGCTTTGTGAGATATTTCTATACGCTCACCCATGCCGATAAAATAAACTGTATGTTCGCCGATAATATCGCCACCCCGGACTGTCTGCATTCCTATCTCTTCTTTTGTACGTTCCCCGCAGATTCCTTCACGGTGGTAGTTGGCAACCTTATTGTAATCACGTCCAAGAGCATCGGCAACTATTTCACCCATACGCACCGCTGTACCTGAAGGAGAATCTTTCTTCTTATTATGGTGAAGTTCCACAATCTCCACATCAAAGTCATCTCCTAAAGTTTTGGCAACATCTTTAAGTATTTTAAAGCAGACATTTACCCCTACACTCATATTCGGAGCCAGAACAACAGGGATATCCTTTGCCAATTCCTTTACAAAACCTCTTTCCTCTGGACTGAATCCTGTAGAACCTATAACTATAGCCTTTTTCTTAATAGCGCAAACTTCAAGATTTTTCAGAGATACTTTGGGCGTGGTAAAATCTATAAGCACATCACACCCTTCAACTACTGTATTGAGGTTATCTGAAATCGCAACTCCCAAGGCTCCGCAGCCGGCTATTACGCCTGCATCCTGGCCAATGAGATCATGCCCTGGCCTTTCAAGAGCTCCTGAAATCTGACAGCCGGCTTCCTTAGCAGCAACTATTATCCTCTGCCCCATTCTGCCTGCTGCGCCGCAAACTGCAATTTTTACCATTATAAAAACTCCTAAAAATATGGGGCGTCGAGGACGCCTACCTCCATGAATTTTATCAACATAATGACACAGGATTTTATGTAGGGGCGCACATTGTACGCCCGATAACACGGACGGCCAATGGCCGTCCCTACAGCCAAACGATACGCAACGAAAGCAACGCCGCATACGACCTTTAATCGAAGCCTTAAATGCTTAAATCAGCTTGTACTCCTTCATAACGCCCTCAAGCTTCGTCCTATTACTGTCACTCATTGGGCAGAGAGGCAGACGCAACTCTGCAGAACATTTTCCCATCAAGCCAAGCGCTGTTTTTACAGGGATAGGATTGCTCTCAATAAACATGGTATTTCCTATTTTTAGGGTATCAAGATGTAGCTTCCTTGCTTTTTCCGTGTCTCCGGCAAAAAATGCATCTGTAAGTGCAGCTACCGTTTTAGGCATTATATTTGCCAATACAGATATAATCCCCTTTGCCCCGCAAGCCATCATGGGAAATGTGATAAAATCATCACCTGACAGTACATCAATCTGATCTCCGCATAATGCTATGATCTCTGAAGCCTGCTGTAATGAGCCAGTTGCCTCTTTAATAGCAACAATGTTTTTATGTTTGGCAAGCCGTGCTACTGTTTCAGGAAGCATATTCACCCCTGTACGGCCGGGAACATTGTACAACACCTGCGGGATTGGCACTGCATCGGCAATAGCTGTATAATGTCTGAAAAGCCCTTCCTGTGTCGGCTTGTTATAGTAAGGAGTCACCAGAAGGACACCATCAACCCCATCATCTTTAGCATGTTGTGACAACTCTATCGCTTCAGCAGTTGAATTTGATCCTGTACCTGCAATAACCGGAACACGTTTATTGACCTGTTCAACTACCGTTTTTATTACTTTTTTATGCTCATCATAATCCAGAGTTGAAGATTCCCCTGTTGTTCCACATGGAACAATCGCATCAGTCCCTTCAGATATCTGGAACTCAACAAGCTCTCTTAGCTTCTCATAATCAACTGCCTCATTTTTAAATGGAGTTACCAGTGCAACGATACTTCCTTTAAACATAAATAATCCCCCTCCTTATCTACCTCAATAAACTTATATAAACGAAGCTACTTTTTCGCCTTTTACCAGATCTTCCACCGTCTCACGTTCACGGACCACTTCAAAAGCACCGCCTTTAACCATAACTTCCGCTACCCTGGGACGGCTGTTATATGTACTGGACATTGCAAATCCATATGCTCCAGCAGACATAAAAGCCATAAGATCGCCCTGCTTAAATGCCGGGACTTCCCTGTCTTTAACAATGAAATCACCTGTTTCACATATCGGGCCGACAATATCAGCTGTTATCATTCCGGTCTGATCTTTCACAACAGGTAAAACTGCATGAAAAGAGCCGTACAGCGCAGGACGTGTAAGATCGTTCATTCCTGCATCAATCATTATAAAGTTCTTGTCATCTCTTGATTTGGTAAAGAGACATTTAGCGACAAGAATTCCTGCATTACCGACTATGTTACGCCCAGGCTCAAAAATCAGATGCATACCAAGCTCTTTTGTAGCAGCTATTATTTCCCTGCCGTAATCAGACGGAAGAGGCGGCTCTTCTTCATTATATTGGATTCCAAGGCCGCCACCGCAGTCAAAATATTTCAGGTCAATCCCCTGTTCGCGAAGTTTCCCAATCATAATCTTCAACTTTTCAATTGAATCAACAAAAGGGTTAACCTTCGTAAGCTGTGAGCCTATATGCATATCAATACCTATAACATCAATGCCAGGCAGTGACTTCGCGCGGATATACTCTTTAATTGCCGTATCAATAGTAATCCCGAATTTTGCGTTCTTAAGCCCGGTAGTTATGTAAGGGTGAGTCTGTGGATCAACATCAGGATTGACTCTTATAGCAATTCCGGCTTTTTTACCCATACGTGAAGCAATCTCAGAAATACGAGTAAGCTCCTGCTCCGACTCCACATTGAACATGAGAATACCGCTGTTTATAGCGTACTCTATCTCATCATCTTTTTTGCCGACCCCTGAATAAACAACCTTTTTAGGGTCAACCCCGGCTTTCAACGCCCTGTAAAGTTCTCCTCCGGAAACGATATCAACTCCGCCACCCATGTTGGTAAAGGTCTTTAAAACGGATTGGGTGGAATTTGCCTTTACAGAATAGCAAATTGTATGCGGGACTCCTGCAAAAGCATCATCAAAGGCCTTAAAATGCCTTGTAAGAGTCGCGTGAGAATATACATACACAGGTGAACCTGTTTTTGCCACTATATCCTTTAAAGAGACCTCTTCTGAGTAGAGCTCGTCCCCTTTGTAATGAAAATGATTCATTATTCCCTCCGGCGTTATATTTTTGTAAACAGTCTATTTTATTTAATATTTAAATAGTTTTTATTATCATGTGGCAGGCAGAAAGTCAAAAAATAGTATGTTTGGCTGACTTTCTTGAAAAGACAAAAGGGAAATAGCAGCTTTCTATTTTTGTACCCCAACAAGGCAGGCAAGAAGCAAACCGTGAGGTGAATGTAGGGGCGCACTGTGTGCGCCCGTGTTATCGGGCAGTCAAAGAACGCCCCTACAGTGTTGAGTAGCCTGCAACGAAGGCAACGCAGCATATGGCTAAAAGCCAAAGTCATTCTAAGGGAGGGAGTGCAAACACAATACTCACTTCAGGCGAGCGCACAGATTCTATCTCTCCTGCCGAAGTCTTAAGAACAGTAGTTGCTGAATAGTAATATGTCTGCCCGATCTCTACATTCGTATCTTCCCAATTGTTACTGGTTAAAGAGGTTTTATTCAACGGCGCGAAAGGAATACTCTCTCCGGTTTTACGTCTGTAAATATTATAAGTTACACCCTTTCTCAAATCTTTAGAGTGAGAAATTACCTTTACCAGCACACCTGTTACGGAAGCTTCAACTTTAATCATTGGAGAAGGGAGAGGCTCCTGTTTTTTCATAACTTCCGTAACTGCCGGCTTACTTACCCCTCCGCTCTTGCTTAAAGCAAGGAGCTTGTATTGAAGATTATCTCCAATTGATACATAACTATCTGTATAGACAAACAGGTTTCCGACTCTTGTAACACGCCTATATTTAAAATCGTCCCCATATGGCACTTCTTCATCTGGGCTTTCGATCTTTACAACACCGTTTGGATAGTCTTTATCAACATCAGCGATAAGTTTCCAACTGTCATCACATGCCGCGCAATCTTCTTCTCCAGTCTTAAACTGCCTCTTAAACAATTGAAATCCAGAAAGGTCGTTAAGAGTGGCTCCTCTCGCATCTTTTGAAGGAGCGCTCCAGACTACTTGAAAATCTTCTCCTATCTGTCTTGCTTTTAAATCAGATACTGAAGCAGGAACAAGAGCTTCAGGAGGAAATAGTAATCCTCTCTTGCCGCAGCCTGAGATAGGTACCAACAATAGCAATAACAAAAAGATTGTTTGAACGTAATTTTTATACATAAAGTTTCATTTCGGGCGGCAGATTGCCGCCCCTACACAAACACGACACGACGTAAACAGTAATAAATTCCCCTCCGGGGAGGGGTGCCTGCCAGGGCGGGGTGGTTACGGGTTTTACGTCTTATTTTCGTGTTTTTCGCGTGTTTCGCGGTTTAATCAGGTTTGTAGTTTCTCTCTGTGCCTCTATGAGGAATTATACGGACAAAAGCCGAAGTCATCTCCCAGCTTTTATCCTCTCGATTTCCCTCTTCACACACTCTTTCGCAGTGCCGCCTATCGCTTTACGCGCATTAACGCTGGCTTCAAGGGTGATGCTATCATATATATCCTGCTCTATCTTATCTGAAAAGCTATGCCATTCTTCAATAGTGAGCTCCGGCAGATCTTTGTTATTTGATAGAGAATAGGCGACAGCTTTACCTACGATTTCATGGGCATCTCTGAACGGTAATCCTTTTCTTACAAGATAATCAGCTACATCTGTGGCTGTTGAAAACCCTTTTGCAGCTCCCTGCCTCATTCTGTCCGGATTTACCTTCATTTCGCGGATCATATCCGCAAATATCTTAAGGCTCCCTTTTACCGTATCTACACTGTCAAATATAGGCTCTTTATCCTCCTGCATATCTTTATTATACGCCAGAGGAAGCCCCTTCATAACAGTCAGAAGCCCTATCAGATTTCCATATACTCGCCCTGTTTTACCCCTTACAAGCTCCGGTACGTCAGGATTCTTCTTTTGCGGCATTATTGAAGAGCCTGTGCAGAAACCATCAGAAAGTTCAATAAATTTAAATTCGCTTGTTGACCATAAAATAAGTTCTTCGGAAAGCCGGGAGAGATGCATCATAATAATTGATGCCGCTGATATAAATTCAATTGCAAAATCCCTGTCAGATACAGAATCCAGAGAGTTACGTGTAACTGAAGCAAATCCCAGCTCTTCTGCCACAAACTCTCTGTCAATGGGGAATGTTGTCCCTGCCAGAGCCCCTGCGCCAAGAGGAAGCTGATCCATCCGCTCCAGGCAATCTTTCATTCTTGATTTGTCACGTTTAAACATCTCTATATACGCAAGCATATGATGGGAGAAAAGAATAGGCTGTGCTGTTTGAAGGTGCGTATAGCCTGGCATTATCAGATCGATATTACTCTCCGCCTGTGTAAGGAGAGAGTTTATTAACATATCAATGTATGAGGAAACTTCTATTATCTCATCTTTTAAGTATAAACGTATGTCAAGAGCTACCTGGTCATTACGTGAACGGCCTGTATGAAGCCTCTTGCCCGCCTCGCCGATTTTCCCCGACAGTTTTGATTCAATATTCATATGGATATCTTCAAGAGCTATGGAAAAATCAAACCTGCCCGCCTCAATCTCTGAAAGAATCCCCTGCAGACCTTCTACAATTTTTTCAACATCTTCTTTTTGTATAATCCCCTGTTTGCCAAGCATACGGGCATGGGCTATGGAACCGCGAATATCCTGGGAATAAAGGCGTTTGTCAAAATCTATAGATGCTGTGAACTCTTCAACAAATTTATTTGTAGGTTGACAAAAGCGGCCACCCCATGGCTTATCTTTAGACATCCGTTATCCTTTTTACTTTTTTTAAATATTATACAATAAAGGGACATGATTTCACCATGCCCCTTTGTGATTCTGTGTTAAGAGACTGCTTACTTTTTACCTTGCATAAGAGAACGGATTTTTAAACGAAGCGCGTTTATCATTATAAAACCTTCTGCATCAGCTTGATTAAATACCTGATCTTGTTCAAACGTAGCAAAATCAAGATTAAACAAAGAGTTTGTATCAGATTTACGCCCTACTGTGCGGCATAGCCCCTTATAGAGTTTAACCCTTGCCACACCATTTACACATTTCTGCGAATCATCAATCAGTGTTTGCAAAAGTTCGCGTTCAGGAGCAAACCAGTACCCGCTGTAAACGAGTTTCGCATATTCAGGAATCAGGGAGTCACGGATACGCATTACTTCTCTGTCCATTGTAATCTGTTCCACCGCAGAGTGTGCTTCACGGAGAATTGTTCCGCCCGGAGTTTCATATACACCTCTTGATTTCATACCAACAGAGCGGTTTTCAAGAAGGTCTACACGGCCTATACCATGCTCGCCGCCAAGGAAATTCAGATGGGCAAGAAGCCGTGCAGGAGTCATACGCTTCCCATCAACAGCTACCGCATTGCCGTTTTTAAACTCAATTTCTACATACTGTGGTTTATTCGGGGCTTTTTCAGGAGCGTTCGTAAGTACATACATATCCTCAGGGGGCTCTGCCCACGTATCTTCAAGTATCCCGCCTTCAAATGATATGTGCAGTATATTTCTGTCGGAAGACCATGGACGTTTTTTTGTTACAGGTATTGGAATGCCATTCTTTTTGGCATAGTTTACAAGGGCCTGGCGGCTACCCAGGTTCCACTCTCTCCATGGAGCAACAACTGTAATTGACGGATCAAAATGATAGTATGCAAGCTCAAAACGTACCTGGTCGTTACCTTTACCGGTCGCACCATGGGAAACAGCGTCTGCTTTCTCTTTTTTTGCTATCTCCATCTGACGTTTCGCAATTAAAGGTCTTGCAATAGATGTCCCTAACAGGTAATGACCTTCATAAATCGCGTTTGCACGGAACATAGGAAATACAAAATCTTTTACAAACTCTTCCTTAAGGTCATCGATATAAACTTTGTCCGCACCTGTGGCAATAGCCTTATCCCTGACAGCATCAAGTTCGTCTCCCTGCCCAAGATCTGCTGAAAATGCAATAACTTTGCAACCATACTCGTTCTTTAGCCATTTAAGGATAATAGATGTGTCCAAACCACCAGAATAAGCCAGAACAATTTTCTTGACCTCTTTTTGTTTTGCCATGTTCGCGCTCCTATCAAATATGTTGTTAAAATCCATGCTTCACAAATTCTATTTTTGATTATTTTTACCTAATATCCATACCATAATGGCTTTCTGCACATGGAGCCTGTTTTCTGCTTCGTCCCATACGACAGAATTCTTGCCTTCAAGCACAGATTCCGATATCTCCTCACCACGGTGGGCAGGGAGACAATGAAGTACAAAGCTATCCGGTTTTGCGTTTGCCATAAGGTTATCATCAAGGCAATAACCCGCAAATGCTTTTTCACGCGCCTTTTGCTCGGACTCCTGTCCCATACTTGCCCATACATCTGTACTAACTACATCAGCTCCTAAAATAGCCTCTTTTGGGTCATTCGTCAAAAGTAATTCTGCGCCTTTTGATTTCGCCCAGGCAATAACACTCTTATCAGGTTCATACCCTTTAGGGCAGGCAAGCTTTAGTGGAAAACCAAAGATTGCCGCTGCCTCAATCCAGGTATTGGCCATATTGTTACCGTCGCCTATCCATGCGTAGTTAAGGCTACTATAGCTCCCTTTATGCTCCATTACTGTGAAAATGTCAGCCATTACCTGGCATGGGTGAAATTTGTCCGTAAGCCCGTTTATAACCGGTACATCACTAAACGCGGCAAATTCGTCAACTATCTCCTGACCAAAAGTGCGTATCATTATCCCGTCACAGTAGCGGCACATAACCCGCGCGCTATCTTTAATCGGCTCTCCACGTCCCATCTGAGAGGTTGAAGAAGAGAGAAACAGGGGGTGCCCTCCAAGCTGATAAACCCCTACTTCAAAAGAAACCCTTGTTCTTGTGGAAGATTTTTCAAATATAAGGGCAATGCTCTTCCCATCAAGAAGCTTATGAGGAACCCCTGCCTTCTGCTTATCCTTAAGCTCTTTTGTAAGGGTAAAGATTGAATCAAGTTCTACCTTCGTAAATTGTCCAAGGGAGAGAAAATCTCGCTTCATACCGTGATCTCCTTCAAAATCCCGTCCAGTATCCGTATCATCTCATTAACTTCCTGTTTACTTACAATCAGCGGCGGCACAAACCTCAAAACCGTATCATGGGTTGTATTAAGTAAGACTCCCCGCTCATGTCCAGCCTTTACTATATCCCCTCCCGGAATGGTCAATGCCATTCCTATCATAAGCCCTATGCCTCTAACCTCTTTAATAATAACAGGATATTTTTTATGGAGAGTTTCAAGCTCACCGACAAGATACTCACCCATCTCCTCAGCGGAATTGAGTATCCCTTCTTCTACAATAGTCCGTACTGCGGCCAGAGCTGCCGCTGTAGCAAGGGGGTTCCCTCCGAATGTAGAACCGTGTGTCCCGGGGCTGAAAGCAGTTGCAACATCGTCAGTTGCCAGCATAGCTCCTATCGGCACCCCTCCTGCCAGAGCTTTGGCTAAGGTTATAATATCAGGAGTTATACCAAAATGTTCATAGGCAAACAGTTTACCTGTCCTCCCCATTCCTACCTGTACTTCATCAAGAATCAAAAGGAGCCCGTATTTATTGCAGAGCTCTCTTACACCTGCCAGATAGCCGGGAGAGGGGACATTCACACCCCCTTCACCCTGTATAGGTTCAAGCATCACAGCGCATGTATCATCTGTTATGGCTGCTTCAATAGCAGCCACATCATCAAAGGCTACATGGGTAAACCCATGGAGAAGAGGATCGAAAAAACGCTGTATCTTCTCCTGACCTGTAGCAGATACAGTTGCAAGGGTTCTCCCATGAAAAGAATCGGTAGCAGTGATTATTCCATATCTATCCGACTTACCTGTCTTATCCCGGCTATATTTTCTTGCCAGCTTTATGGCCGCTTCATTGGCTTCTGCACCTGAGTTACAAAAGAAAGCTTTGTCAGCAAATGAGAGGGAGCATAAAAGCTCTGCCAGCTCTATCTGCTGTGGAATTTGGTAATAGTTTGAACAGTGGATAAGGGTCGTGGCCTGCTCCTGAATAGCTTTTACAACATTAGAGTGGCAATGGCCGAGATTATTAACAGCAACACCGCCAAGAAAATCAAGATACTCTTTCCCGTCAACGTCCCACAGCTTGCACCCTTTACCTCTAACAGGAACAATAGGGTATCTCCCATAGGTTTTCATAATATATTTGTCGGATTTTTCAATCCACTTTTCTGTATTCATATATTTCCCTTTATTTACGGAGTAATTTCGGTACCAACACCTGAATCAGTGAATATTTCAAGAAGAACTGCATGACGCACCCGGCCATCTACAATGTAAGCTTTTTTAGCGCCAGCATTTAGGGCGTCAACACAACATTCGACTTTAGGGATCATACCACCAGATATTGTCCCGTCATCAATAAGCCCTTTTACAGCCTGAAGTTTTATGCTGTTGATCAAACTCTCATTTTTATCCTTAACTCCCGAAACATCCGTAAGAAGCATCAGCTTCTCCGCCTTAAGAGCGCCGGCAATCTTTCCCGCAACCAGATCAGCATTTATATTATAGCTTTCACCGTTAACTCCAACCCCTATAGGAGCAATAACAGGAAGGAATTTCCCTTGTTCAAGGGTTTGTATCAATTCATGGTTGACCTTAATCACATTACCCACAAAACCTATATCAACCTTTTCAGTTGAACCGTCGTCATGGCAAACCTCCTGGAGCATCTTCTCACAAACAAGAAGATTGCCATCTTTACCTGAAAGCCCGACAGCGCCGCCGCCATGCTGGTTAAGATGCCCGACAACCTCCTTATTCACCTGGCCGGTGAGAACCATTTCAACAACGTTCATTGTTGAAGCATCAGTTACCCGCATCCCACGCACAAACTCAGAGACTATCCCATAACGTTTAAGAGTTTCGTTTATCTGCGGACCTCCTCCATGAACTACAACAACGTTGATGCCAAGGGATTTCAGAAGAACAACGTCCATAGCAAAAGACTCTTTAAGGCTCTCATCAGCCATTGCGTGGCCACCGTACTTTATGACAAGGGTTTTCCCTGAAAAGTGGCGTATATAAGGGAGCGCCTCCATAAGAATGTTTGCCTTATCAATAAATTGTTGCATATCAACCTTCCTGAATGCCTGATTTTGTAAAAAATGAATATAGCAAAAAAATCTAACAACAATCAATAGTTACAAACAAAAAATCCACGTTTTTATAGCAATTAATTAGGCAAAAGAATTGGCAATGATGAATAGGTGAACAGCAACACCACAAATAAATCGTAGGGGCGACCGTCCCCGGTCGCCCGATTAACCACCCCGCCCTTCGGGCACCCCTCCATGGGAGGGGAATTAAAAATCAAAAACTTGTGAACTCAGACTATACCTAAGCTCACAGGTTTTTCATATACTTAATGACACAGGATTTTGGCTCATAGGCTAGGCGTCCTGAGAAGCGGCTTGTGAGGCGTAGCAGCACTACGTTGAACAAGACACGACGAAAGCAACGCAGAAGGCGGCCAAAAGCTTGCGCCGCATAAAGAAAGACTCTCCATCATGCCGTGGACCTATATAAGACCTCTGGGCGAGTTCCTATAAAATTGGAAGCTAAAAGCTGCTTCAGGCAATTCCCGCACATTGGGGCAGCACACCACAACTGACAAGCTCCCATGTAAATATAACATTCCGCCAGGGTTTTGCAGTCACACGAACATGACAGAGAGCAACTATAAATATACGTATAATTTTAGATTTTGTATAGAAAGAAGATAATTGCAGTTCTGAGAATGTTTCAGTTATTGGCAAAATACCGTCAAGTCAGGAATAGCCTGGGCTTATAGGTTTTGATTTTAATTCCCCTCCCATGGAGGGGTGCCCGAAGGGCGGGGTGGTTAATCGGGCGACCGGGGACGGTCGCCCCTACAGGCGTTGAGCGATACACGACGAAAGTAACGTAGCATTCGGTCCTTAATCGAAGCCGTAAAATAAAAAAGCCCCCTGTCTTGAACGACAGGGGGCCGGTTCAATACGCCCACTGCTCACACAGTGGGCCAACTAGGGCAACCTTCCTTACAATGGCTTACAGGGCGAATTCTGAAATGTTCTGTCCACATTTTTTTATCTCCTTTCAGGGTGTTCCCTTTGGAAATTCCTGCATATGATCAAAATATAGTATCTCATATATGCTTTGTCAACGATCTGATATAAATTTGTTTTTTCTGTTTAAAAGCTTAAGCAGAAAGCCTTCCCGAACATCTAATGCACTATGTGGGCAAAGCTCACGGCAACAGAAACATCTGATACACCCGCTATAATCAAAGCAAAGAGCTTTATTCTTAATACTAATCACTTTGGGAGGGCATGCGCTAACACATACACCGCATAAAAGGCATTTCCCTTTTATTGCAAATGGCCTCGTAGTCAACTGATTCCGTAGATGTTTTTTCAAAAATTTCGGGAGTCCAAACTGAACATCAGCTATGGGAGGCAATTTAAACGGCTTTATATGAACATCTTCAAGCGCTAGGCCGACGGTTTCTATTTCATTACGGTTCCAGCCATTGAGTTGGAGGGCTTCGGCTTCGCGTTCTACGAAAAGCCGTTTTTTCGGAATCTGTGCAATTTCTGCCGCAATAACATCAACAGCAAGGGCATTTGTGCCGGCCAGCAGCAAGCCGACATGGTATGGATCTCCGCTTCCCGGGCCATTACCTTCCATAGCTGTAACAGCATCAACAATGGTAAGATCAGGTTCTCTTATCTGGTATAACTCAAGAAGCATTCTTGCAAATAACTCTTTACTGTCGCCGGCTCTAAGATGCCATGCCGGTTTAGCTTTCCCCACCACAATCCCGAAAAGGTTTTTAACCCCGCAAGTCATCGTCATCATCTCATGAGTCTTTAATTTTGGCAGATTAATTACCTTATCAGCATTGAGATATGCTTCTGCAACTTCAAAACGCTTAAATCTCCCTGTTCCAATAACAGTTTTAATTGTTGAGAAATCGGCAAGTTCCGCGCCTGTCGCTTCAACAACAGCAAAAAGTCCTGATTTAGCCGCGACTGAACGGCTGGAGCCGAAACCTGGTGAATCCCCTACAACAGGAGTACCGCCTGCTTCCCGGACAAGTTCTATAACTCCCTGTAATATTGACGGGTGTGTTGTAACTGCCGCTTCAGGAGCTTTGCCCATAAGCATATTAGGCTTTATAAGCACTCTATCACCGGGTTTTACAAATTGACCCATGCCGTCAAAATGGTAAAGCAGATCACGCAACGCTTTACGGACGGTGATAATGTCATAAGATTCCGATTTTTCAACAGCAACTCTGTTCATAATCCAGAGAGTATGAGTAAAGTGGTGGAAATGTCAAAGAAATTTGGATATAAAGAGTTAAAATCATATTGAAAAATGGACCCAAACAACAATCGCCATGAGAAACGAAATCGCTGAATTTATCAGATACCTTAAGGTAGAACGTAACGCCTCTCCCCATACAGTAGAGGCGTATGAACGGGATCTGGATCAGTTTGCCAGGTTTATGGAAGAAAAAGTAAGACCTGACATTACAATCCACGAAATCTCCCATATTAATATCCGCAACTATCTGGCGGCTCTTCACTCTCAGCAGATGAAGAGCACAATAGGGCGTAAATTGGCGTCTGTTCGCTCTTTATTCCGCTTTCTGCTGCGCCGTGGATTTATAGCGAAAAACCCTGCCGAGCTGGTAAGTACCCCTAAGAAAGAGAAAAAACTCCCATATCATCTGGATATTGATGAAGCCCTATCCTTAATAGACGCTCCGAAAAATCCTGATATTCTGGCCTTACGGGATAAGGCTATTTTAGAAACGTTGTATTCAAGTGGCTTAAGGGTATCAGAACTTACAGGGCTGAATATCGGAGACATTAATTTTGAAGGTGGAATGCTTAAAGTTCTTGGAAAAGGTGGAAAAGAGCGGATTGTACCTGTCGGGAGTTACGCCGTTAAAGCTATAAAATCGTATCTGGAAAAGAGGAATGAGCAGGGTTTTAATGCTCCTCTCTTTCTGAATGCCAGAGGTGGAAGGATTACAAGACGGAGTATAGGAAGGGTAGTAGAGCATTACATGACTTATCTTACAACCATGAAAAAAGTTTCTCCACATACCTTGCGTCATACTTTTGCGACACACCTTCTGGAAGGGGGCGCTGATTTAAGGGGAATTCAGGAAATGCTGGGGCATGCTTCAATTTCCACGACCCAGAAATATACACATGTTACTATTGATAAGTTGTTAGAGGTTTATGACAAGGCGCACCCAAAGGCTAAAGGGTGATAGACGGCTTCCACTTTTTGCATCATTGCCAGCTTGCAAAACTCTATCTCTTATGAGCATACTATCCAAAATTTACCCGAATAATCGGAGGATATAGATGAAACTCTTTCTCAAATTACTTATCGCACTGTCTATTGCCACTACATTGTTTGTCGGTAACGCAAATGCCGGCCTTGATGAAGGAATATTGGCTTTAAAAACACATGATTACGCAAAAGCTCTAAAGGAACTTAAGCCCCTTGCTGAACAGGGCAACACTATGGCGCAACTTAAGTTAGGGGATATGTACATAAAAGGGGACGGAGTAGCACAAAATAGACAAGAAGCTATTAAATGGTTTCAAAGAGCCGCTGGTCAAGGCTTTGCTGAAGCGCAGCATAATTTGGGAAATATGTATATGTTTGGAATTGGAGTTGAACAAAATTATAAAGAAGCTTTTACATGGTACAAAAAAGCAGCTGATCAAGGTCTTGCCTCTGCGCAATATAATTTAGGAGGCCTGTATTACAATGGAAACGGAGTGGAGCAAAATAAACAAGAAGCCATTAAATGGTTCAAAAAAGCCGCTGATCAAGGCCTTCCCGAAGCACAAAAGCTTTTAAAAAAATTGGGAATCAGTAGCACGAATACCAGCCCTGATGAAGGAGCAAGGGTCACTCAAGCAGAATATTATGCGAAGGCTCTAAAGGAATCTAAGCCTCTTGCTGAACAGGGTAGTGCCAGAGCGCAATATAATTTGGGAGTCATGTATAGCCACGGATACGGAGTGGTACAAAATTACCAGGAAGCTTTTAAATGGTTCAAAAAAGCCGCTGAACAAGGTCTTGCCTATGCACAATATGATTTGGGAGCTATGTATTACGATGGAAAAGGAATAGGGCAAAATAAACAAGAAGCCATTAAATGGTTCAAAAAAGCTGCTAAGCAAGGCTTCGTTGCTGCACAAAACGCTTTGAAAGAACTAGGGATAAATTATTAAGTTTATTCAAGCAGAAAAAAGAATAGTCGGAGGATATAGATGAAATTTTTTATCAAATTACTCGTCGTACTGTTTATTGCCGCCACATTGTTTGCTGGTAGTGCAAATGCCGGTTTTAATGAAGGAGTAGCGGCTGCTCAAAAAGGAAATTACGCAAAAGCTCTAAAGGAATTTAGACCTCTTGCTAATCAAGGCTACGCTGCTGCACAACATAATTTAGGATTTATGTATGAAAACGGATACGGAATGACACAAGACTATCAGAAAGCTTTTACATGGTACAAAAAAGCAGCTGACCAAGGCTATGCTCCTGCACAACATAATTTAGCAGCCATGTATAGAAATGGAAAAGGAGTAGCGCAAAATAAACAAGAAGCTTTTAAATGGTCTAGAAAAGCTGCTAATCAGGGTGACGCTGGAGCACAATCAGATTTGGGAACTATGTATTATATCGGAGATGGAGTAGTAAAAAACAAACAAGAAGCTTTTACATGGTTCAAGAAAGCAGCTGCCCAAGGTTACGCTCCGGCACAATATAATTTAGGAGTCATGTATAGAGATGGAGATGGCACAGTAAAAAATGAACGGGAAGCTCTTAAATGGTTCGATAAAGTAGCTAACCAAGGCTACGCTGCTGCACAATATAATTTGGGAGGTATGTATTACACTGGGAACGGAGTAGTACAAAATAAACAAGAAGCTTTTAAATGGTTCAAAAAGGCCGCTGATCAAGGTTATGCTGATGCTCAGTTTAATTTGAGTGTTATGTATGATACTGGCGACGGAGTTGCACAAAACAAACAAGAAGCTTTTACATGGGTCAAAAAAGCTGCTGCTCAAGGCGACGTTAGAGCACAAGTAAATTTGGGACTCATGTATGGCAAAGGAGAAGGGGTAGCACAAAATTATCAGGAAGCTCTTATGTGGTTCAAAAAAGCCGCTGAGCAGGGCAAGGCCGAGGCACAAGTTAATTTGGGATTCATGTATGAAAATGGATACGGAGTGGTACAGGATAAACAAGAAGCTACTGCATGGTATAAGAAAGCTGCTGCGCAGGGTAACGCTGATGCACAAGATGCTTTAAAGAAACTAGGGGCAAATTATTAAATATAGTAATCATAGAATTAGGCAATTTTTTGAATGCTATGATGTATACTACTAAAACCTATGAGCTGAGGTATTACCGCAGCTCATAGGTTTTATGGCACCGAAAAACCAACTAAAGTGATATTGCATACTTGTACAATTAGGCAACAATTTCGCCTATCAAATCATAATCCGATGAATCCACTATCTTTAAATTCACAATATCACCAATATTTGCCTGGCCTGAAGTTATATATACCATGCCATCTATATCAGGAGCCTGTCTGGAAGACCTTCCCTTAAGTAAAAGGTCGGTTTCATCACTTAACCCCTCTATAATGACCTCTTCTAATGTATCAACCAAACGTCTGTTCCTTAGGAATGACGATCTGGCCTGTATCTGCATCAGTTTTTTATACCGCTCCCGTTTAACTCTTTCCGAAACCTGATCAGGCATTT